>CAIMVB010000108.1 GCA_903844785.1 uncultured Rhodospirillales bacterium
GTTATTCAGCGCGGCGGTGGCTTCCCAGGTATCGGCCAGAAAGGGCACGCCATCCACTTCAAAGAAAGGGTCTTCATTGCCATGGACGGAGAGCAGCACTTCGCCCATTTGCACCTGGCCTGACTGCACGCCGCGCTTGATGTTCGGCATGGTGAGCAAGGTGGCGTTGGAATGAAGCTGGATGGCGAGTGCGCCATTGGTGGATTTTTCCACATCTTCGATGAAGGCGCGGATATTGCGCGTGTGGAAATTACCATCGGCATAGGCTGTGGCCATATTCCAGCGTGTTTGGGCTTGGGCCGCGCCTGCGCTGAGTGCCAACAAGGCGGCCATGGCCGCGCGTTTGGTGAAATTCATCTTCGTCTCCCGTTCTGGCGTTCCTTGATTTACGCCCAATTTCGATAGTCTTTCACTTGTATTCCCGTCCTGCAAGCGCGGGGGGCTATGAGGTTTCGCCCTTGGCGGTTAGTTTGGGGGCTTCGGAGGAAACACCATGACCGCTAAACTCTTTCCCACGTCGCTTGTCGGTTCCTACCCCCAGCCTGAATGGCTGATTGATCGCGCCAAGCTTGCCGGGCGTTTCCCGCCGCGTGTGCGTGCGAAGGAACTTTGGCGTGTGGCGCCGGAGTTTCTCGATCAGGCGCAGGATGACGCGACGCTGATTGCGATAAGGGATCAGGAACGCGCTGGGCTTGATATCATCACCGATGGTGAAATGCGGCGAGAGAGCTATTCCAACCGTTTCGCCACCGCGCTGGATGGTGTGGATATGGAAAACCACGGCACCGCGCTGGACCGGAGCGGCCATCCCAATCCCGTGCCGCGCGTGGTGGGGCGCATTCAGCGCCGCCACGCGGTGGAAACGCGTGATGTCGCCTTTTTGCGCGCCAATACGGACCGGAAAATCAAAATCACTGTGCCCGGCCCCTTCACCATGGCGCAGCAGGCGCAGAATGATTTCTACAAGGATGAGGCAGAGATGGCGCATGACTACGCCGTCGCGGTGAATGCCGAAATCAAGGATCTTTTTGCCGCTGGCGCCGATTATGTGCAGGTGGATGAACCCTATATGCAGGCGCGCCCAGAAAAGGCGCGTGCCTATGGCCTGGTGGCGCTGGATCGCGCGCTTGAAGGCGTAGAAGGCCAAACCGCGGTGCATATCTGCTTTGGCTATGCCGCCATTATTCATGCGCGGCCGACCGGCTATTCCTTCCTGCCGGAGCTTTGCAAATGCCGTGTTCGGCAAATTTCGATTGAGACGGCGCAATCCAATCTTGATACTTCGGTGCTCAAGAATTTCTCGGATCAGACCATCATCCTGGGCGTGATTGATCTCGCTTCCCATAAGGTGGAAACGCCGGAAATTGTGGCTGAACGTATTCGCCGCGCGCTGCCGCATATTGACCCGGCGCGTATTATTCTGGCGCCTGATTGCGGCATGAAATACCTGCCGCGCGATGTTGCTTTCGGCAAGATGCGCGCCATGGTGGAAGGGGCGGCGATTGTGCGGCGTGAAGTGACAGGGGAAGCGTGATGAAGCCCTGCCTGCCGCCATTGGCCACCACGCCGCAGCCTTCCTGGCGTGCGCCGGCACTTTCCTGTGATTGCCACTTCCATATCTTCGGGCCCTATGATCGCTTTCCGCTGGATGCCGGGCGGCATTATGACCCGCAGGCAGCGACGATTGCCGATTACCAGCGCATGGCGGATGCGCTTGGCCTTGAACGCATGGTGATCGTGCAGCCCAGTGTCTATGGCACGCAAAACGAAGTCTCGCTGGACGCAGCCGAACAATTCGGCCTGGACCGCGCGCGCGTGGTGGTGGTGATTGACGATAGCTTCGATGAAGCCGCGCTGAAAAAATTGCATGCGCGCGGCACGCGTGGCGTACGCTTCAATGCGGTCAGCGGCAATGGTACGCCGTTGGACCAGTTGGAAGCGCTGGCGCGGCGCATCGCGCCCCTTGGTTGGCATTTACAGCTTTACGCCGAAGGGCATCAGCTTCCCGAACTCGCGCCGCGTTTGGCGTCATTGCCGGTGCCGGTGGTGGTCGATCACATGGGGGGTGTGAAAACGGCCGAAGGGCTGAATGGTGCGGGCTTCAAGGCCTTGCTGAAAATGCTGGAAAGCCCGCAATGCTGGGTGAAGATTTCCGGCTATCGCATTTCCGCCGGCCCGCCCTTTGCCGATGTTGCACCCTTCGCCCGCGCGTTGCTGGATGCCGCGCCGGATCGCGCCGTTTGGGGCACGGATTGGCCGCATCCCAGCTTGCAAAATTGGATGCCGGAAGATGGGCATTTGCTCGATCTGCTTGGCCAATGGGCGCCGAGTGATGCGGAACGCCGGCGCGTACTGGTGGAAAATCCCGCGCGGCTTTACGGGTTTTGAAAAAAAAAATGGGGGCCGAAAGGCCCCCACATTTGTTATCTGGTCGCATTTTCCGAGCCGCCAAGTGTAACCACTTGGCTTTAAAATGCTCCAGCCTCAACCCTTGCGGGTTGCTTCATAGCGCGCCTTGGTTTCCGCATTGGGCGGATAAAGGCCGGGCAGTGCCACGCCCTTGCCCACTTCTTCCATGATCCAGGCTTCCAGACGTTCCTGTTCCAGGGCGGCTTCCACCGCGGCATCGAGCAGCGCTTGCGGGATCACCACCGCGCCATCACGCACCACGCCATCGGTCACCAAGCCAGCGAAACCCTTCTTCGCCATGCGGGCGCACAAGGCTCCGCCAACCTTCTGTTTCCCGTTTAATCCCCGCGGGAGAAGCTGACCGCTATTTCGGGGAAAATCGCGACCAGCGCCATTTCCACTTCAGAAATACGGAAGCCGTCCGGGCGAATACCTTCAACAGTTTTCTCAAGATCCAGAAGGCCCAGAATGATGCCGCGTTCCAAAGCGCCCGACAGGCCGGAGAGAGCCGCCATTTCCGTGCGCAGTTTTGCTTCATCCGCGGGGCTAATTTTTTCGGAAAAGCTGAATGTCACCGATACGGCCGGAATAATACCCGGGTTCATGGTAACGGTACTCAGCTTATAACCGGCCCGTCCTGCCAAGCTTTCAATACGGCGCATATCGGTGCGCAAGGTTTGTTTGAAGGCATCCAGATGGGCAGCGAAGCGCTCTTCCGTATTGAACAGGCTTTGCGAAACACTCCGAATGGGACCCCAGAAATAGGTGTTCATCGCATCGCTGGTGCTGGTTGATATGCTTTGCCAAAGACTAGCGGAGGAGCTGTTTTGTGCTTGGGCAGTATTTGCAGTGACAAGGTGAAGAAACACTGCGACTACAATAAAAACCCGCATCATCATGATCCTTTGTATTATATTTTTCGGTTTAAGAACACATGGTTAACTTAATGTGCGCCTTTAAAATACGATACATGAAAAGAGATCTTAGTATTTATTATTTTTTGGGTCGCTTCTTGATTTATTTCGAAGCAATTATGCGGGTTGTGCTTATTTCTATATCATCACGCCGTCGTCGAGCGCGCGATGGTGGCCGCGCGGGCGGCCATGCCGCTATTATCATGCGCAATGCCGGGCACGGTTTCCAATCGCCAGGTAAAACGCACCCCGAGCCTGGTCGCCGCTTCCCGCGCTTTGGCAAAAAATAACATCCCGCGGGCCAGCCGATGCTGCCCTTGCGCCATGGCACCGGGCTGGCGGGGCAGGGCAGGGTGATTGGGATCAATATCTTCAGACCCCAATAGCACCGTGACAGGGCGCGCCAGGGCGCGCGCCAGCATGGCATCCGTCACCGACGTATTTCCAAGCCCAAAGGGAAAGCCAATAGCGCGGTCCGGCATTGTATAGGACCCGGCATTGGCCGTGATGATGGTGGTGGCCTGGCTCGCCTCGGCCAGCAGTAAGTAGCGATGGACGAATTGCGCCCCGGCGGAATGGCCGAATAACGCATAGCCCGCTTGCGTGGCGCCGGTTTTTTCCCGCGCAGCCGCCCAAATACGGTCAATGGCGCCGAAAATCCAAGCCTCAGGCGGGTTCGGGGTGCCCGCTTCGGTTACCACATTCCCCCAATTATAGGCCGCAACCCCTGGATATTTGCGCTGGGAGAATTCAGGCGCAATCACCAGCAGGCCAGTCGCTTCGGCTTGCGGCGCCCATTGCGCAATATACCTATCCGCATCCCGCCCTTGGCCATGCAGCACGATGATGGCCTGATCCGCTGGCCGCCAGGCGGCAGGGCGATAGACAAATACCCGCAAAGCCACGCCCGGTTCGCCGCTGGGCTCGGCCATCTCAAAAACGCTCAAGCCCGGCGTGGCGCCCGCGGGGCGCGCCAGCCCTGCCATGGCAAGGCCGCCCAGCAATCGACGGCTGATCATGGCGCCTTATGCCTCAAGCGTTTGATGGGTCGGCATATTGATCAAGCGCCGATAGCGCTGGCGCAATTCGCCGGGCGCATGGGCCATAAATACCGCGGAACGCCTCTCGGCCGGATCGGCCCAGATATACGTGCCCCAAACACCAGACCAGCCAAAGGGTCCGGGCGCCCCCATGTGGAAAATCCCCAGCCGCTAAACGGGTTTTGAAAAAGAGGAAGGGCGCCAAGCCCTCCCCCAAGCATATTAACCCTTGCGGGTTGCTTCATAGCGCGCCTTGGTCTCCGCATTGGGCGGATAAAGGCCGGGCAGCGCCACGCCCTTGCCCACTTCTTCCATGATCCAGGCTTCCAGACGTTCCTGTTCCACAGCGGCGTCCACCACGGCATCGAGCAGCGCTTGCGGGATCACCACCGCGCCATCGGCATCGGCCACAATGATATCGCCCGGCACAACGGTCACGCCGCCACAGCCAATGGTCTCCTGCCAGCCGACGAAATTCAGCGCAGCAACAGAAGCTGGCGCTACATAGCCCTGGCAATAAACCGGCAAGCCAGTGCCAATCACGCCCGCGCCATCACGCACCACGCCATCGGTCACCAAGCCAGCGACACCCTTCTTCGCCATGCGCGCGCAAAGGATATCGCCAAAAATCCCGGCGGCCTTGCTGCCCATCGCGTCAGCCACCGCCACGCAACCTTCGGGCATTTCTTCAATCGCCGCACGCGTTGAACGCGGGGAAGACCAGCTATCCACCGTCGCCAAATCTTCCCGCGTGGGCGTGAAGCGCAGCGTGAAGGCAGGGCCCACAATGCGGCGGCGGTCGCCCTGCACGATCGGGTTTGAGCCCGCAATGTAGCAAAACCGCACGCCCTTCTTGAGCAGCACGGTGGTGAGGGTTGCGGTGGTGACCGCTTCAAGCGCGGTCTTTTGGGCTTGGGTCAACGGCATGGCCGGGTCCTTTCAAGATCTCGCGCTTCAATACAGCGCCCGCGCCATCGGGCAAGGTGCTGGGTTTCAGCCCCGCGACCAGCCGATGCGCCCAAGCGCACCGCAGGCCGCGCAATCGGGCTTCCAGGCGCTGTGTTCCGCACCGCAGCCATCGCAACGCCAGCGCGGCGCGCCGGCGGCATTGGCGGCTTCGCGCAGCCAGGCGGCCTCGGCAGCGCGGCCTTCGGCGCTATCGCCATGCTCGGCACGTTCCAATTCTGCCAGCAGCAGATAGGCGCGCCGATCCGCCGCCCCGCTGCCGAGCAAACCATCCAATTCGCTGCGCGCGCGGCCTGTCAGCCCGGCGGCCAACGCCACCCGCGCCATCAAAAGCCGCGCCTCAGGGTGGCTGGGGTCGCGATGCGTCAGGTCTTCCACCGCCTTTACGCGGGCGAGTGGCGCGGGCACTGCCTCAATCCAAGCCGCGCCCAAATCCGGATGCGGGGCGGCATTCCAGGCTGCTTCCAGCACGCCACGTGCGCGGCGCTGGCTACCCGAAGCCGTAAGCCGTGCGGCCTGAGCCAAAGCGGCAGGGGCGAATTTGGCGTCCGCCGCGACGGCTTGTTTTTCCAACTCCGCCGCCTTGGCGGCATCCGGCTCCGCCGCCGCTGCCGCCAGCGCAAAGGCAGCGCGCGGGCCGTCAGGGGCGGATAGCGCCAGGGCTTCGCGCCAATCCCTGGTGCGTTCCGCAAGCAAGCGGCGTTCTTCGCGCAACCACGCGGCGCCGGGCTGGGCAGCCTCAGCCTCTCGTGCCAGGCGCTGGGCTTCTGGCCAATCCTCGCGCTGCATCGCCTGGCGCAAAAGCCCGCGCAGGCCAAGGAAGCGCGCTGATGGATCATCTGCGAGCTTCTTGAAAATCACCCCGGCAGCGTCTTCCTTGCCGGCGAGTTTCTCGGCCTCGGCGGCCAAAACCAGGGTTTGCGGTGTATCACCCAAAAGGGCGCGGGCGCGGCGGGTTTCTTCCAAGGCGCGCGGCGCGGTGCCAGCGCCAAGCGCGATCAGGGCGCGGGTGATGGCGGCGTCCCCATCCAGGCGGCGGCGCGCGCCGCGGCGCGTGGCCATGCGCCCCGGCAGGCCGCGCGACCACGCCAAAAGCCGCAACCCGCCATGCAGGAGAATGAAGCCCAGCGCCAAAAGTCCCGCCGCCACTGGCACCGGCAGGCCGATCCAGAATTCGCCCACGCGAATTTCAACCAAGCCGCCAAGCCGCAGCAGCCAAAGGGTCAGCGCGGCAACGCCAATCAGCCCCGCCAGCAGCAAAAGCGCCTTGCGCATGGTGCTTCAGCCCCCGGCCAAGGTCAGCAGCGCAGCACGGGCCGCCAGCAGGGCTTGGGCTTCCGCTTCCCAGGCGCCAAGCGCGGCGCGGGCATTGGGCGGCAGCGGCGCAAGCTTGCCCAAAGCGCCGGGCAGGTCCCCGGCCTCCAAAGCGCGGCGCGCGGCTTCCAAAGCGGCAGCAGCCTCATCGCCCCAAATCACTGTCTCACCGCGGCGGATCGTCACCAGCCCGGCCAAGCGGGCTGAGGCGCTTTCCAGAATGGATTGCCCCTCGCGCGCCGGTTCACTCGCGGCGCGGGCAGCGCGGGCGGCGTCTTCAAACGCCAAACGCAGCCCTGATTCCGTGGGCGGGGCTGCAGAGGCAAAGCGGCTCAGCGCCGCCGGCGCATTCGGGAAGGCGCCAAGCGATGGGCCAAGCGCCTGCCCTGCATCCAGCCTGGCACGGAGTGCCGCAATGGCTTGCAGGCGGGTGGCGCGGGCCTCAATCCCGGCAATGCGCGTTTGCGCTGCTTCCAGGGCCTGCATCCGCGCGCCAAGGGTGGATTCAGCGCCGGCCAGTCTTCCTTCCAAGGCGGCGCCGGCGGCGGCGATGCGCTCGGCCTCCTGCTTCTCGGCCGCTTCCAAGCGGGTGAGCAGGCTGCGCGCCAAATCCTCGGTCCGGCGCAGCGCTTCGGCATCGCCGGATTGCATCCGCGCCGCCAGCGCATCTTGGCGTTCGGTAATGCGATCAAGGCGGGTGGCCAGGGTTTCAGCCAAGGCGCGGGGCGCGAGGCCAGCGGTATCCAGGCTAGGTGCGGGCCGGGCTTCCAGCGCGGCAAGGGTTTTTTCCAAGGCTTCAAGCCGGGCGGCCAGTGGTGTCAGGTCCGGCGCAGCGCTGGCGCGGGGCCGTGCTTCCAAAGCTGCGATGCGCGTTTCAATCGGCGTGGCATTAAAGCCGGGGCGGGCTTCCAAAGCGGCAAGCCGCGCCTCCAGCGGGCCCAAGCTCGGCAGCGGCGGCGCGTTTGGGCGTGGCGTGATCAGCAGCCAAGCAAGGGCCAGCACCAGCACCGCACCGCCGGCAAAAAGCGGTAGCAGCAGGGGATCAAGGCGGCGCTTGGGGGCGGGGGAGGGATCGCTCATGGGCTTATTCCTAGCACATCCTGGCCTTCAAGGCAGGCGAGCAAAGCGACGTGATCAGGCTGCGCGGCGGTGCGGATTTCCGCCCAGGGCAGGGCTGCAAGGGCAGCGGCGATGCGCGGGCTGAGCGCGATGGCAATGATGCAGCGCGCTGTTTCCTGAAGCCCGGAATCGCGGAGCAGGCGCATCGCCTCCCGCGCCAAGCGCGGCGAAGTGAATAGCGCGGCATGGATGCGCCCGGCCTTAAGGGCGCTTTGTGCCTCATTGGGCAGGGCTGTACTGGGGCGCGCGGCGTAGACCACGCGGCGGATCACGCGAAACCCTTTGGCGCGTAGGGCAGCGGCCAGATCAAGCGCATAGCCTTCGCCAACGGCAAGGCAGAGCGCACCATCTTCAGGGCGAAGTGTGGCGCCAATCAGTGCCGCCAGCGCCGCCGCATCCCCCGCCGCCGCTTGTACATCGGCAAAGCCGCGCGCGCGGGCTTCAGCCGCCGTGGCGTCGCCCACCGCAATCACGCGCAGCGGCAATGCGGGCAAGGCACGCGCGGCGGCGCGGCTGGTGATGACCAGCGCCTGGCAGTGCGGCGGAGCCTTGAAGGGCAGTGCCGTGAGCGTGAGTGCCGGCGCCAGCACCGGTTCCCACCCCAAGGCGCGCAGAGCTTGAGCGCTTTCCGCCGCGCCGGGTTGCGGGCGGGTGATCAGGATGGCGCGCGATGCGCGGGTGGCCTGGCGCGGCATGGGGAAAGGCTAAACCTGATATGGCGCGCTTGGCGAGGATGTTTTCCGTTATTCAGCCCGCGATGGGCGCGAAAGAAGCTGTGCTACCGCTTCCCGCACCGTCAGCCTGCCGCTGACCAATTCCGCCACGGCAGCACAAATGGGGATTTCAACCCCAAGCCTTGCCGCGCGCGCCACTAGCGCCGGGGCGGTGGCGACACCTTCCGTCACGCCCTGCCGGGCGCCGAGGATATCCGTGAGATTCTCACCGCGCCCCAAGGCCATGCCAAGCGATGTATTGCGGCTGCCCGGCCCCGTCGCTGTCAGCAGCAAATCGCCAAGCCCGGAAAGCCCGGCAACCGTATCCGCGCGCCCGCCGAGCGCCACAGCAAGGCGCGAGATTTCCGCAAGCCCGCGCGTGATCAGCGCGGCGCGGGCATTCTCCCCAAGGCCTGCGCCCATCACGGCACCAGCGGCAATGGCGATCACATTTTTGGCGGCGCCGCCGATTTCAGCGCCCACCGGATCATCGCCGCCGTAAAGCCGAAAACCGGGTGAACCGAGACGCGTAACACCAAGCGCGCGCAGGCCAGAATCGGCGCTGGCCACCACCGCCGCGGCTGGCAAGCCGCGTGCGATTTCATGGGCGAAATTGGGGCCGCTGAGGACGCCCGCGCTTATGCCTGGGTGGATTTCCGCCAGCACTTCCAGCGGCAGCATTAGGCTGCCTGCCTCCACCCCCTTGGCGCAGATCAATACCGGGGCGGAGAGGGTGGGCAGGCTTTGCAGTACGGGGCGCAGTGCCTGGGCCGGCACCACCAGCAAAATCAGCGCGGCATCTTGAAGCGCTTGGGTGGCATTGGCGGTGACGGTGATGCCCGGTGGCAGGGGTACCCCCGGCAATAGGCGTTCATTCGCCCGGCTTTGCGCCATGAGCGCCGCACGGGCCGCATCGCGCGCCCAAAGCATCACGCTTTGCCCCGCACGATCCGCCTGGATGGCGAGCGCCGTGCCCCAGGCGCCGGCGCCGATGACGGCGATATGATCCTTCATGGCGTGAGCCATTTCACCTCAGTGCCCGCGCCGGCTTCATGTGCGCCAAGCCCTTCAAGCAGCGCGGGCAGGATTGCTGCCGCGTCTTCCGCAAAACCCTGCGGCGGATTGGCGACGATCAGGCCACTGCCATTCAGCTTTTGCGGATCGGTTGGTTCGCGCAACCATAGTTCTGCGGCGAGCAAGGGCGTGATGCCCGCGGCCATCAGCGCGTGATGAAAGCCGCGCACCGGCGCGCGATGCTTCACCGGATACCAGGCGGCGATGATAGCGGCGCGGAAGCGATGGCGCAGCAGGGTGATTGCTTCCGTGATGCGCGCGTAATCGCCTTCCTGTTCAAAGGGGGGGTCAATCAGCACCAGCCCGCGCTTTTCGGGAAAAGGTGTCAGCGCGCGCAGCGCTTCCCAGGCATCGCGCTTATGCACGGCAACCTGCGCATCGCGCTTGAAATGCGCCTTGAGCCGCGCATTGTCTTCCGGGTGAAGCTCTACCGCCATCAGCCGATCCTGAGGGCGCAGCGCGGCCCGGATCAGCGCGGGGGAGCCAGGATAGAAGGCCGGAAAACCCGCTTGCGTCAGCGCTGCCAGATAGGGCGCCAACGCGGGGCTTGGGCTTTCCATCAATCGCAGCGCGCCGCGTTCAGCTTCCCCCGTGCGCTGCGCTTCTGAGGCGCCCAAATCATAAACGCCGCAACCGGCATGGGTATCCAGCACCGCGAAGGGGGTTGGCTTGCGCTTGAGCGCTTCCAGCAAGGGCAGCAGCAGCGCATGCTTCAGGCAATCTGCGTGATTGCCGGCATGAAAGGCGTGGCGATAATTCATTTGCCGCGCTTGATGGGCCAGGGCGCGGCGCCGCGCAATGGGGAAAGCTTATAAGCTGAAAAGCCGCCCAGCGCCCTGGATCATGGCGGGGTTCCGGCCGGCCGCGCGAATGGCGCCCCAAAGCGCCACGGCAACTGAATCTAGGATGGGAATGCCGGTTTCTGCTTCGATCCCAACCGCACCAGGCAGGCCGCGGAAATTGGTGCAATGGATCACAATGGCATCGGGCTTGGCGCTGGCGGCTTCGCGCACCAGAGCATCCACCTTGGCGGCGCTGTGTTCGGCGAAGCTGTAATTGCCGGGGTCTTCCAGATGGCGTTCGATAATGGTTTCCACGCCAAGACCCGCGAAGTTTTCAATGATGGCGCTTTGCACGTTGGCCAGATAGGGCGTGACGAGGCCGATGCGCTTTGCGCCAAGTGCGGCCAAGGCATCCATGAGCGCGAGCGTTGCCGTGGTGCAGGGTAGGCCGGTTTCCTGTGTGATGGTGGCGCAAAGCGCGCGGTCGCTACCCAACCCCAACCAGGCGCCGGAAGTGCCATTCCAGCAAAGCGCATGCACCTTGGCATCAGCCAGCAGCCCAGCCGCATCCGCCATCGGGCGTGGGTCAAATTGGCTGGTGGCGTCCGCGCCAAGATTGATGGCAAGCACGCGCAACCGCTGGAAATGCGCTGTGATCCAGGGTGTTGGCGCCAGCAGGGCA
>CAIMVB010000109.1 GCA_903844785.1 uncultured Rhodospirillales bacterium
CACCGCAGCGGCATTGGCGATGTTCAAAATTACGCCGCCGATTTCGCTTTTGTGCAGAATATCCGGTGAGAGGATTTTCGCCACCACCGGATAGCCCATGGCGTCCGCAGCGCGTACCGCTTCCTCCACATTCGCGCAGGCTTTCTCTGGCACCGCCGGCAGGCCGGCTTCGGCCAAAAGGCGCTTGGCTTCGGCCTCCGTTGGCGTTTGCGCGGGTAGCGCAATACTTGGCAGCGCCCCCGCCGCACCCGCTTCCTGCCGCGCGAAATACGCGCCGAAGCGGCCCATGGCGGCAATGGCATTCACGGCGCGCGTCGGGTCTTCAAACACCAGGAAGCCATCTTCTTCATATTCGCGCACTTTTTCGCGCGAACAGATGGCCGAAAGCACCCAAAGCCGATCGCGCCTTTTCGCGATGGCATCGCGCATGAAGGGCCGCAGCTTCGGCGCCATGGAGGTTGATCCACCCGTCTGCGTCAAAAACACCAGCACCGAAGGATAGCCACCATCGCCCGCGGTTGCTTCCAGGAAGTCACCGAAAAGCTCGGTCTGATTCACCGCCTGCGCGGTGCAATCCACCGGATTGCGCGGCGCGCAGAAGCTGATCAGGCTGCGCAGCTTTTCCTGCGATGCCTGCGGCATTTCCGGCATGGGCAGGCCAATAGCTTCGGATGCATCGGAAATCAGCACGCCGGCGCCACCACTCACGGTCAGCACACCAAGGGAATTATTGGCGGGATAGATGCGCCGCGATGCTGCATAAGCGATATCCAGCATTTCTTCCGTGGTGCGCGCACGCAAAACGCCATATTCATCCAGTACGGCCTGCGTCACCGCATCATCGCCGGCGATAGAAGCCGTGTGGGATTTTGCGGCAGCGCCACCTAAAGCGCTGGAGCCCACCTTCATCATGATCACGGGCTTGCGGTTGCGCCGCGCCAGATCAAGCGCTGCGACGAAGCCCGCACTTTCGCGAATGCCCTCCGCATAGGCGCAAATCACTTCCACTTCCGGCGCCTGCGCCATCCAACCAATCGCCTCACCCAATGAGACATCAGCTTCGTTGCCCGTGGTGACACATACCGTTGTGCCAAGCCCGCGTTGCCGCGCCACCGCGAAAACATGCGTGCCATAGGCGCCGGATTGGGACGCGATGCCGATATTGCCGCGAATGGGCCAGCCTTGTTCGAAGGAAAGCGAGAAGATCGGGTAGAAACCAATCGCGGCATTGAACAGGCCAAGGCAATTCGGCCCAAGCATGCGCATGCCATGGCGCCGCGCGGCAGCCACCAGCCTTTCCTGCATGGCGGCGCCGGCATCGTCCACTTCGGCAAAGCCGGCGGTGAAGACAATGGCGGATTTGCAGCCCCGCGCGCCCAGATCATCCACGGCCTGGATCGCGGCCTCACCAGGCACGGCGATAATCGCAACATCGGGCACCTCAGGTAGCGCGGCGACAGAGGCGAAGGCAGGCAGCCCCTGCACGGTTGGGCGATTCGGGTTCACCGGCAGAAGCCGGCCCTGGAAACCCTGGCTTTGCATATAGGCAATGGGCCGCCCGCCAATGCGCGTGCCGTCATCGGAAGCACCAATCACGGCAACGGAACGGGGACGAATCATGGCATCCAAAGCTGCAAAATCAGCCATGGTTTTTCCGGCACCCAAAGGGCCGCCTTCGGCGGGCATCGCGTCTTCCTCCTGCAATCGGGCGCAGGGTGGCGCCAGCGCGCCCCTCCGGCAAGGGGTTGTCTTCAGATAAAGAAGTGGATGGCCGCCCCGGCCGCCCCGGCCGCAACTGAC
>CAIMVB010000110.1 GCA_903844785.1 uncultured Rhodospirillales bacterium
CCGTCACTTCGGTGACTATGGCGATAAACACGGCTCGGAATAAGCGTTGCGGACCCGGGGGCGGTACCCGGCGCCTCCACCAATCACCCGCCTTATCAGCGGCAGATGGGGGCGAAACAGGCTCGACGCGCGTGGTAAAGGGGACGCTTTTGCTCGGCATTGTACCGCCGTTATCGGGCTAAACCTTAAGTGCGAACGATAACAGCCGTGAGGCTGCCGCACTCGCTGCCTAATAGGTAAGCGCGGCTCGGGGGGCGCCGGGCAACAGAAGCCCCCCACTCTTTCCAGGCCGCGCGAACAGTTCTAAGGACGGCGCCGCATGAGCGAGAAATCCCCCCCGCCCGAAAGCCTGCTTCCCTATGAAGCCTGGACCGAAGACGCGATGCGCGAAGTGGCCTGGCGCGCCCTGGAACATGCCGCCGCGCATGGCCTGCCGGGGGAGCATCATTTCTATTTGAGCTACCGGACAGATCATCCCGGGGTCGCCATCCCCGGTCACCTCAAGGCGAAATACCCTGAGGAAATCACCATCGTCCTGCAACACCAATACGATGATTTGTTTGTGGACCGCGTGGCAGAGCGTTTTGGCGTGACGCTGCATTTCGGCGGTGTGCCAGCCAAGCTGGTGATCCCCTTCGGCGCGCTAACCATGTTCCATGACCCGCATGTGCGCTTTGGCCTGCGCTTTACGCCAAGCGGCATGGAAGAAGAAGCCGCCAGCCTGCCACCGGCGCCGGAAGCACCGCCAGCACCGCCACCCACCCCCGCGCCACCCGGCGAAGTGGTCAGCCTGGATGCCTTTCGCCGCCGCCCGAATAAGGATGGCGGCTGAAAAACGTCACGGCAGGATCGTGATCCGCGCCGCAGCCTGACGCGCGAATAGACCTGGGCGATACATCTCCCGCAACTCAGCGCCGGGCAATTCGAAGCTGCCGGAAGTCACGGCGCGCAGCCGCACTGCGATGCGCGCCACGCGGTTTTCGCCTTCCAGCGTCACCGCCGCGGCAAAGCGATCATCCAAGGCGGGCTGGCTATCAACGGCGGTAAGCTGGCCAAGCCAGGGCAGGCCGGAAACCTCACCGGCGCCAAAGCGCCCAGTGATCTCCCATCCTGCCGGCAGGCCCTGCTGCACCAGCACTTGATAACGCTCCTCCGCATCGGCGCGGGCTTCCAGCAGCAGGACGAAGCCATCGCCCGCGCGCAGTTGGTCAAGGTTCAGCGCACTGCCATCAAGGGCTAGGAATTGCCGCCGAATGGTCAGCCCCTGCCGCGCAGCGGGTAGCGCTTCTCGCGGGATGCCAGTCGTCGCGGTCATTTGCCATATCGTCGCCGCGCCCAGATTGCTGAGCCGCGCCGGCGCTGTAAGCGGCGCCACCACCACGGGGGCTGAGGGCAATGCCACGCCATCCAGGCTTGCTTCGATCGGGCGCATGCCCTGGCCAAGCCGCGCCGCCGCCAGCACGGCCCAGCCCTGTTCCTGCGTGCTGGTGGTCTCCGGCGTGAAATTCTGCCCCGGCAAAACACCCATAAGCGCGGCCAGTCGATCCACGAGCAAGCCACTTTCCTTGAGCAGCGTCGCCACCGCCAGCGCATCACGCTGCGCCGTGCCGTAATCAAAACTCCACCAGCGCCGGCCGAGCCGAGAAAGCGCGGCGTTGAAAGCCTGTTCCGCCCGCGCGCGATCCCCACCGCGCGCAAACACTGCACCAAGTTGCGCGAGCGAAAGCGGCGTTGGCATATCGCCCGCGCTTTCCATCATCCGACGCGCAGCACCCAAGCGCACGCGCCCGGCCATGGCCAGCGCATGCAGGCGATAGGCTTGTGCCGCGCGTTCTTCAGGCGTTGTTTCCCCCGTATCGCCGACGGCATCATCCAAAAAGCGCAGCGCATCATTCACTGCCGCTTCCGGCAGCGTAGCGCCGGCAGCGCGGGCCCGCAGCAGTGCTTCCACCGCAAAGGGCGTCAGCCACAACTCCGCTTCCGCATTGGCGGACCAGAGGCCGAAGGCGCCATCAAAACGCTGCCGATCCAAAATGGCCTGCACCGCTGCTTGCAACCGGGCCACGTGATCCCCCCCGGCTGGCGTGAATAGCCCCGCGCTCAGCGCAATGGCGCGCGATGCGCTTTGTTCCAGGCAGGCCAGGGGAAAGGCTTCCACGGCGCGCAAGGACGCCGCCGCATCATAGCGCACCACGGCACCAAGGCTGAGTTCTGCCCGCGCTGTGCCGGGAATGAAACGATCAAGCGCGGGTGCGACTTCACGCTCTGCACCGCC
>CAIMVB010000111.1 GCA_903844785.1 uncultured Rhodospirillales bacterium
ACAGCCGCCAGCGCATCAATCCGGTGCGGCACCGCCGAGATATAGGGGTGGATCGCAATGCACATGATCTTCACACCCGCTGAAGCCTCAGCCTCCGCGATCAGGCGCTTGGCTTGCAGGCGCGCACGGCGGGGCAATTCCTCCTCATCATGGTGCTGGATCATCACCACGGGGATGTCATTGAGTTCCACCGAATAGGGCAGGGAGAGCATTTCGCCATGGCGTGTTGCGATGCGCGCTGGCAGATCATCCACGACGAAATCGCCCAGCCATTCGATGCCGGCCTCGGCCAATAAGTCCGGCGTTTCCAGGGTTTCGGTCAGCCCCGGGCCAAGCCAGCCATGGCAGGGGCGGCCAGTAAAATCGGTGATGGTTTTCACCGTGCGCGTGATGGCATCACGCTGATCAGGCATTTTATGGGTTGGCACCTGCACCCAACCATGGCCCATGAATTCCCAACCCGCATCGCGCGCCGCCTCCGCCACGCGTGGATAAGCACCAATCACGCTGCCATTGATAGACAGTGTCGGGCGAATGGCGTGGCGCTGGAACAATTCCAGAAAGCGCCAAAATCCAACGCGCATCCCATATTCATGCCAGGCCCAATTCGGCAGATCAGGCTGCAAAACAGCAGCGGTGGGTGCCACCAGCACCTGGCGCGGCATGGGGTTTTCGATCAGCCAGTTTTCGATATTCACCACTGGCCATAGGATCAGCTTCTGGCCACCAGGCAAGGCGTGCCTGGGCCGATCAACAGGCGCGCTATAGCGCAGCCGTGCAACAGGTTCCGTCATGCCGCCTTCTTTCCATGATGGCTATGCAGCCGCGTCGAAAGCTCCCGCCGCACAGCGTTGAATTCGGGTGAGGAGACATCGCGCGGGCGCGGCAATTCAATGCGATGTTCGCTCGCAATGCGGCCCGGCCCTGGTTCCATCACCACCACACGATCGGCAAGGAAAATGGCTTCCTCGATCGAATGGGTGACGAAAAGCACGGTCAGCTTGGTGCGCTGCCAGATATCCAGCAATTCATCCTGTAGCCTTTCGCGTGTCATGGCATCCAGGGCGCCGAAGGGTTCATCCATCAGCACCATTTCGGCATCATTCGCCAGCACGCGCGCAATGGCCACGCGCTGCTTCATGCCGCCGGAAAGCTGATGCGGATAGGCATCGGCAAAGCGCGTCAGCCCCACCATATCCACGAAGCGATCCACCAGCGCGCGCAATTCCGCCTTGGGCAGGCCGCGCGATGCCGGGCCGAAGCCGATATTTTGACGCACGGAAAGCCAGGGAAACAGCCCGTAATCCTGAAACACCATGCCACGATCCGGCGCCGGACCGCTGACGGGTTTGTCCCACATCAGGGCCTCACCGGAACTTGGCGGCTCAAACCCGGCAACAATGCGAAGCAAGGTGGATTTGCCGCAGCCCGATGCGCCAATCAGGCAAACGAATTCGCCCTTCTGCACAACAAGGTTCGCATCGCGCAGCGCCTCAATGCGCTGATCATTAAGTTCATAGACCTTGCCGACATGGCGCAGATCAAGAATGGGAAGCTCAGCCATGATGCGAAGGGCTCCAGCGCAGCAAACGGTTCATGATGGCAACCACGATGCGGTCAGAAATAAAGCCGGCAATGCCGATGACGATCATGCCGCAAATCACCAATTCGGTGCGCGACAGCGTGCGGCCATCCATGATCACCGCGCCAAGCCCTTGCGGCACGCCAGTCATTTCGCCGACCACAATCACGAACCAGGCAAGGCCAAGGCCAAGGCGAAGCCCGGTGAAAATGGAAGGCAGCGATGCCGGCAGCACCACGCGGAAGAACTGCGCCGTGCCGGAACAGCCCAGCATAGAAGCCGCTTCAAACAGGCGCTTTTCCACGCTCCGCACACCGAACACGGTATTCAGCAGAATGGGATAAAAGGCGCCCAGAAACACCAGGAAGAAGGCCGAACGCGGCCCAAGCCCGAACAGGATCATGGAAAGCGGTAGCCAGGCTGTCACGGGAATGGGGCGCATCAATTGCAAGAAGGGGTCAAGCAACCCGCGCACTTTCTCATTACGCCCGATCAGTAGCCCAAGCGGCACCGCAACCAACGCGGCGAGTGCGAAGCCACCATAAACCCGCGTCATGGACGCAAATAAATGGATATGCAGCGTCGCGGAAAACGCATCATCCCAAATGCCGCCAACCGCGAAATCCACCATATATTCGGCAACATCGGCGGGGGAGGGGATAAGCCGCGTCATCCCCGCCTTTACCGCCAAATGCCAGCCCAATAGCAGGGCCAAAGGCACCACGAGCGCGAGCAGAACCCCTTTAAGTCGCAGCCAGAACATCCCCCTTGGCCGAGACCTTTTTTCCTCCGCCGTTTCGCCGGCGGCCATACTCGCGCTCATCACTCAAACCTTCAGGAAGTCGCGACTTCGTTGGAGAAGCGTGGGTTCAGGAATTTGTCGAAATTCGGCAAGGCGCGGATTTGGCGCATTTCCAGCATTTGCTGGGCATAGGCGCGGGCCTGGGTGATCACCGTATCATCCAGCTTCCAGATATATTCGACATTGTTTTCCGCAAGCGCGCGGTCCACCGCAGCGCGCGGCGCGCCCAGAATGCGCACCGTTGCTTCCGCCACTTCGGCCTTATTCGCCATCATGTATTCGCTGGCGCGGCGGTGAATCCCAAGCATGGTGCGCACCAGCGCGGGGTCTTGCGCGATCATCGCCTCAGACGTCGCGAAGATCATGTTCAGCCCACCCATGGCGGTGCCATAGGGGTATTCCACCAATTCACCGACGCCAGAGGAAAGCGAAAGCCCAGGGCCAGGCTCGGCACCCACATAGGCATCAATATCCCCGCGTGAGAGCATGGCGTTCATTTCGCCGAAGGGCACGCGCACGCTGGTAATATCGCGCACCGTCATGCCGCTTTGGCGCAGACGTTCCAGGATGAACACTTCCTGGGTCGAGCCCGGCCAGATGCCAACGCGCTTGCCGCGCAGCCCGGCAATGTCACGAATGCCCGCGCCCGCCTTGGCAATCACGCCCATGCCGCGGTTGCAGAAGGCGCCAACAACCACAACAGGTTCACCCGCCGCAGCGCCCAGCGTGCCGGCGGCAATGCCGAAGCCGCCGAAATCAACGCTGCGCGTCACCACGGCATTCTTGCCATCGGTCGGGCTATCGAATGTGATGATTTCAATATTCAGCCCCGCCGGCGCGAAGCGCTGGTAGAAATGCGGGGTCATGGAATGGATCAGCCGGAGCGATCCCATTTTCACCGTGCGTGCGGCTTGCGCCCGCGCAATGGAA
>CAIMVB010000112.1 GCA_903844785.1 uncultured Rhodospirillales bacterium
GGCCCCGCCATATTGGAACAACCCGATGCAACCGTGGTGGTTGACCCTGGCCTGGTGGCGCGGGTGGATCGCTTCGGCAATCTGATTATCGAAAGGGCGTGACCATGGCTGGCGCCATTCCTATCTCTGAAACCGCTCTACTGCTCTGTGATTTGCAGAATGATTTCATCCATCCCAATGGCGCTTATGCGCGCGGCGGGCAAAGTGATGCCACCATCGCGGCGCTGCCCGCGCGGTTGGCTCCGCTGTGTCAGGCGATGCGCGCAAAGGGCGGCTGGATCGCCTCCACTCATTTCACCCTGGTGCCGGGTAAGGGTGGCGAGCCCTTTATTGCGGAACACTTGCGCCAAATGCGGCCCTTCCTGCGCAAGGGTGATTTCGCTCCGGCATCCTGGGGCCAGGCCTTGGTGGATGAATTGGCGCCATCCGATCTGATGGTCGAGAAAATCGGCTATGATGCGTTTTGGAATTCGCGCCTGGAATGGGCCTTGCGCAAGGCAGGCATTCGCGCGCTGTTGGTGGCGGGAATTGTCACTAATGGCGGGGTTGCCTCCACTGTGCGCGGCGCACATGTGCGGGAATTTGAAGTGACGGTACTGGAAGATGGCTGCGCGGCGTTTTCCGGCGCAATACATCAGGCGGCGATAGATGGGCTGCGGCCAGTGGCGCGCATCACCAGCATTGAACAAGCTTTGCACGAAGTGGCGGGGAAGTAGGTCATGGATAAGTTTGGCATTGGTCAGCCGGTACGGCGCAAGGAAGATGTGCGGCTGCTGACCGGGCGCGGCACCTATACGGATGATCTGGACCGGCCCGGCCAAGCCCATGCGGTGGTGCTGCGTTCTCCACACGCCCATGCGCGCATCCTTTCTATGGATATCAGCGAAGCAAAGACAGCACCCGGCGTGCTCGCGGTACTGACCGGCCATGATGCGATTGCTGATGGGCTGAAGCCATTGCCCGTGCAGGTGGAAGTACCCGGCAAGGACAAGCCGCTTTTCGCGCCCACGCGCCATATCCTCCAAACCGAACGCGTTCGCTATGTGGGTGACCCGGTGGCGCTGGTTGTCGCGGAAACGCGCGAAGAAGCGATGGATGCGGCAGAACTGATCCAGATTGATTACGAAACCCTGCCGAGCATCACCGAAACCGGCGCCGCGCTTGATCCCGCATCGCCGGTAATCTGGGAAGAACAGGGCAGCAATCTTTGCGTGCATTGGGATAGCGGGCGGGAATCGGAAGCCGATGCCGCTTTCACCAAGGCTGCGCGCATTGTGGCCGTTGACCTGGTGCAGAACCGCATTGTGGGCAACCCCATGGAACCACGTGTCGCGCTTGGTGAATGGGATGGGGAACGCTGGACACTGGTTTCGCCGTCTCAAGGTGCGGTGAAGGTGCGCGATAATCTCGCCAAGCTGGTCTTCAACGTGCCGATTGAAAAAATTCGAGTCATTTCGCCGGATGTTGGCGGTGGCTTCGGCTTGCGCGGCAAGCTGTTTCCGGAAAGTGCCATGGTGCTTTGGGCGGCGCGGCGCCTTGGCCGCCCGGTGAAATGGCGCGCCGGGCGGACAGAAACCTTCCTGTCAGACCCGCATGGGCGCGACCACGTGACGCATGCCGAAATGGCTTTTGATGAAAATGCCAAGGCGATAGGCGTGCGCATCCGCACCTTGGCCGCGATGGGCGCCTATTTGCTGGATTTTGGCCCGCGCGTGCCCACCATGGCGGGCGGGCGCATCAATGGCACGGTCTATGACCTTCAGGCGCTGAATGTGCAGGTGCGTTGCGTCTTTACCAATACGGTGCCAACCGATGCCTATCGCGGCGCGGGCCGGCCTGAGACGGCTTATGTGCTGGAACGGCTATTTGACCAAGGTGCCGCGGCCTTCGGCATTGGGCGCGATGAAATCCGCCGGCGCAATTACATCCGCCCGGATCAAATCCCGTACAAGAATGTCGCCGGCATTGTGATTGGTTCCGGCCGTTTCGCGGAAACCCAAGATATGGCAATGAAACTCGCCGATTGGGATGGCTTCGCGGCGCGGCGCGCGGATGCCGCCA
>CAIMVB010000113.1 GCA_903844785.1 uncultured Rhodospirillales bacterium
GAAATCATGGCCGGGGCGGTCCTTCACATAGGTGATCAGGCGTTCGCGCGGGCCGGCGGGGTCTGGGCGCAGCCGGTCCAGGGTGCGGCAAATGGCCTGCACCACTTGCAAATTGGTCCGTTCCTGGCGTGGGCCGATGCAGTAAGTGGCGCCCGGCACGCCGCGCATCAGCGCCAATACCAAAGCTTCCGCGTGATCCTGCACATGGATCCAATCGCGGATATTCGACCCATCACCGTAGACGGGCAAAGGCCGACCTTCCAAAGCATTCAGTGTCACCAGCGGAATGAGCTTTTCCGGAAATTGCCACGGCCCGTAATTATTCGTGGTGTTCGATACGAAGGAAGGAAAGCCATAAGTATGCTGCCAGGCGCGCACCAGATGGTCTGACGCGGCTTTGGAAGCGGAATAGGGGCTACGCGGATCGTAGCGCGTATGCTCATCAAAAGGTGCGTCATTGGCGCTTTCGAGGGAGCCGAAAACCTCATCGGTTGAGACGTGATGAAAGCGGAAATCCGCCTTCGCGCCGGCTTCCAGCCCTTGCCAATATTCCCGCGCGGCTTCCAGCAGCACCTGTGTGCCAACCACATTGGTGCGGATGAATTCCGCCGGACCATCAATGGAACGATCCACATGGGATTCAGCGGCCAGGTGCATGACGCGCGTCGGCTTGAAGCGCGTGAAGGCATCGCGCATCGCGGCCGGGTCGCAGATATCGAGCGGCAGATGAATATGGCGGGACGATTTCAGCCAATCACCCAGGGAATCAGGGCTGGCCGCATAGGTGAGTTTATCAATATTCACCACGGTGGCGTCGGTGGTGGCCAGCAAATGCCGCACCACCGCAGAGCCGATGAAACCCATACCGCCTGTCAGAAGAATGACCATGAAGCGCCCCATCCATTCCGGCTGTTCGAATACAATTCCACCCAAACAGCCCTTTATGTCAGCAGCATGACCGTGCGGTGACCCGCGCCGGTCAGGTATTCATCGCGTCGAAGAAATCCTGGTTGGTCTTGCTGTATTTCAGCTTGTCCAACAGGAATTCCATCGCATCCTGCGTGCCCATGGGGTTCAGGATACGGCGCAGCACCCACATCTTGGAAAGCGTGCCGCGATCCACCAGCAATTCTTCCTTGCGCGTGCCGGATTTGGTGATGTCAATCGCGGGGAAGGTGCGCTTGTCGGAAAGCTTCCGATCCAGCACGATTTCGCAATTGCCCGTGCCTTTGAATTCTTCGAAAATCACTTCATCCATGCGGCTGCCGGTATCGATCAGCGCGGTGGCAATGATGGTCAGCGACCCGCCTTCTTCGATGTTGCGCGCCGCGCCAAAGAAGCGCTTCGGGCGTTGCAACGCATTGGCATCCACACCGCCGGTCAGCACCTTGCCCGATGATGGCACAACGGAGTTATAGGCGCGGCCAAGCCGCGTGATGCTATCCAGCAAAATCACCACATCACGCTTGTGTTCCACCAGGCGCTTGGCTTTTTCCAGCACCATTTCGGTCACTTGCACATGGCGCGTCGCCGGTTCGTCAAAGGTGCTGGCTACAACTTCACCGCGCACGGTGCGGGCCATATCCGTCACTTCTTCCGGACGTTCGTCAATCAGCAGCACCATCAGGAAGACTTCGGGATTATTCGCCGTAATGGATTTGGCGATATTCTGCAGCATCACGGTTTTACCCGTGCGCGGCGGCGCCACAATCAAGGCGCGCTGGCCCATGCCGATCGGCGAAATCAAATCAATGACGCGATGGGTATTATCCTTGGTCGGCCCCTTGGCGACGCTTTCAACTTCCGGATTTTCCATCTTGAGGCGACGGTTCGGATAAAGCGGCGTCAAATTATCGAAATTGATCCGGTGGCGCAGGCTTTCCGGGTCTTCGAAATTGATCGCATTGACCTTGAGCAGAGAGAAATAACGCTCCCCATCCTTGGGCGCGCGGATCTGGCCTTCCACGGTATCGCCGGTGCGCAAACCAAAGCGCCGCACCTGGGCGGGGGAGACATAAATATCATCGGGCCCGGGCAAGAAATTCGCCTGCGGGCTGCGCAAATAGCCGAAACCGTCAGAAAGGATTTCCAGCGTCCCTTCCCCGAAAATCGCCTGTTCATTATCCGCGAAGGTCTTCAGGATCGCGAACATCATATCCTGCTTGCGCAGTGATGATGCGTTTTCGATCTGCAATTCCTCAGCGAATGCGAGGAGGTCCGCGGGGCTTTTTGCCTTGAGTTCTGAAAGATGCATTGGGTGCCTTGGCGTTTCGTGAGGCTGAAGATGACGGGACCCGAACCGCGGCGCCGCACGCCCAAAAGGCGGCTTGACCGATGTTGCCGGATACACCCCTCACAAGGCGGCATATCCGTAAATGTCCCGTAAACGGGTAGAAGGGGAATGCGAAAGCGCCGGAGATGGCCCGGCGGGATCGCGAAAGGAAGGACCTTTTACTTATGGAGTCGAAGCCTCTCCGTCAACGGGTGCTCAGAACGGCTTCACAATCACCATAATAACAATCAGGATCAGCAAAAGGGTTGGCACCTCATTGGCTATGCGCCAGCCCCGCTCACTACGGGTGTTCCGGTCTTCGGCGAAAAGCCGCCGCGCGCGGGCCAGATCCATGTGAAAGGCCGTCATGCCAAGCAAGCCCAGAAGCTTGCCGTGCCACCAGCCGGCCCGCCAATCCACCACGCCGGGGGTCAGGATTAGCAGCAGACCGAAGACCCAGGCGGAGATCATGGCCGGGTTCATGATGGCGCGCAGCAGGCGCCGTTCCATTGTTTTGAACAACTCCCCCTGGGCGGCGCCGGGGGGCTGCTGCGTGTGATAAACGTAAAGCCGGGGCAGGTAGAATAGCCCTGCCATCCAGGCGAAAACGCTGATCAGATGCAAGGCCTTGGTCCAGGCGTAGAAGGGGCCGAGCGCTTCGATCACCATGGCTTATTCATCCTTTCCGGCCGGGGCGGGTACAAGGCGTGGATGTGGCCCGTCTTCCAGCCGCCAGCGCGCCAGCACGGCGTCCCGCACGCGCGCGCGGACCACCTTGCCCTGCGCGTTGCGCGGCAATTCGGCAAGGCTGAGCCAGGCGCGGGGGCGCTTATGCTTGGCGAGGTCCTCGGCCAGTGGGATCGCCGCCTTCTCCCAGCCTTCAGGCAGCCCCTCAGCCACCGCGATGATGACCTCTCCCCAATAATCGGAACCAATGCCAAGCACGCAAAGTGCGCGGCCTTGGGCGGCGGGTTCAAGGGTGGTTTCGATCTCGGCCGGATGGACGCGATAGCCACCGCTTTTCATCACATCGGAAGCGCGCCCCGCTAGGCGCAGCCGGCCACGCGCGTCAAGCACGCCCAAATCCCCGGTGCGGTGCCAGGCGCCGGCGGGGCGGGGCACCAGCCCATCCTGGCCGATCATGCCGATATTCATATGCCGGGCGCGCAGCCAGATATCGCCGGGCTCGCCCTGCGGCAGGGGGGCGCCGCCTTCATCCCGGATGGCGATTTCAACGCCCGTCGCCGGCCAGCCGAGATTGGCACCTAGCCCATCCTCATCTTCCGCCATGGCCGCCGCGACATCGGGGCCTTCCAGCACGGTGATGGGGTTGAAGCATTCACTCATGCCATAGGTCACGCGCACCACGGGGCCGAATTGCGCCGCGGCGCGGGCGTAAAGATCGCGCGTCAGGGTTTGTGTGCCGCAGAAAATGACTTTCAGCCCAGGCACAGCCTGGTCGGGGAAGAGCGAAAGGAGCTTCGCCAAAACCGTCGGCGGGGCGAAAATCGCCGCAAGCGGCGCCGCCAGCACCGGCGCGATACGGTCAGCGCGCACGCCATCCTGCAACACCACCTCTCCGCCATGATCCAACCAGGCATAGGTGATCAGCGCCGCGCCATGGGTGAAGGGGGTCATGAGCAACACGCGCTCACCCGGTTCGGGCGTGAAGGGCAGCACGGCGCGTTGCAGGATATTGGCCAGATAGCGTCCGCCATGGCTGTGCAAAATCGCCTTGGGCTTGCCCGTGGTGCCAGAGGTGAAAATGATCCGCCCCCAGGCATCGGATGGCACCGGCGGCAGGGGGGCGAAGCTGTCATCCGGAGTGATGTCTTCCAGCGGCAGCGGGTCAAACCCCAGCGCCGCTAGCCGCGCGCAGGAAGCCTGCGGGGCGATGATGCGCTTGAAGCCGGTAAGCTGCGCGAACCAGCCCAATTCGGCATCGGTGGAGCCCGTATTGCAGGGGGTTTCCGCCACGCCGGCCAAAGTCAGCCCATAACTCACCCAGGGCGCATCGCAGCCATTAGGGACGAAGGTGGCCACCGGCTGGCCGGGTTCAAAGCCTTCGGCCATCAGGCGGCGCGCCAGCCCATGGGCGCGGGCGGACAGCGCCGCATAGGTGATGGTGGCGCTGCCATCAGTAATCGCGACGCGCGGGCCGAAGCGCCGCGCCAAGGTCAGAAGGTCCGAAGACCAGGGAATACCATCCTGCATGGGGCCAGACTCTCGCCAGCCGGGGCGCGCGTCAATGCGGGGCTTGATTGCGCGGCGTGGTTCGGGCGGGATGGGGGCAAGAAGGAAACCCATCATGCAAACCCTTGCCACACCAACCCTGCCGCCAGGCATCCGCTCTCGTTTTTTGGAAGGCATCAATGGGCTGCGGGTCCATCTGCTGGAAGCGGGGCATGAAACGCCGGGCCGGCCCTGTCTTTTGCTGCTGCATGGCTTTCCGGAACTCGCCTATTCCTGGCGGCATGTGATGCTGCCGCTGGCCGCCATGGGCTATCATGTGGTGGCGCCGGATCAGCGCGGTTATGGCCGCACTACGGGGGCTGAGACGGATTATGATGCGCCGCTGGCGCCGTTTCGCCTGACCAATCTGGTGCGTGATGCGCTGGGGGTGGTGGCGGCGCTTGGCTACCGCGACGTGGCGGCAGTGATTGGGCATGATTTCGGATCTCCGGTCGCTGCCTGGTGCGCGCTGACGCGCCCCGATGTGTTCCGCCGCGTGGCACTGATGAGCGCGCCTTTCGCCGGCGGGCCGGATTGGCCGAAGCCCGGCCAGAATGCCGGCGGTTCTTCCGCCATGCCAGGGCTGGATGAGGCTTTGGCCGCGCTGGCGCGCCCGCGCAAACACTACCATGCTTATTACGCCACGCGCCCAGCCAATGCGGATATGATGGGCGCAGCGCAAGGGCTGCACGCTTTCATGCGCGCCTATTACCACCACAAAAGCGCTGATTGGGCCGCGAACAAACCGCATAAGCTGCGTGATTGGTCGGCCGAGGAAATGGCGAAGCTGCCCACCTACTACGTGATGGACCGCGCCGAGACCATGCCGGAGACTGTCGCGCATGAAATGCCAAGCGCGGCAGAGGTTGCAGGCTGCACCTGGATGACGGAAGCGGAAATGGCGGTTTATGCGGAAGAATATGGCCGCACCGGATTTCAGGGTGGGCTCAATTGGTATCGCACGCGCTTCGCGCCGGAAGTGAATGCTGATTTGGCGTTATTCGCCGGGCGCAGCATTGATGTGCCTTCCATCTTCATCGCCGGTGCGGCGGATTGGGGCGTGTTTCAAGCCCCCGGCGCCTTTGAGCGTATGCAGGGCATTGCCTGCACACGCATGGCGGCGGCGCATCTGGTGCCAGGTGCCGGGCATTGGGTGCAGCAGGAACAACCGGCGCGCACGGTGGAATTGCTCAAGGAATTGCTGGCAATGCCCTTTGTGTGATGCGCCCCTCCGGTCAAGCTGCCAATAGGGTCGGCAGCTTTGGCGCCTTGGCCAATACGTCCTGGGTCACGCTGCCAAGTACCAGATTGCGCAGCGGTGAATGCCGCATGGCGCCCATCACCAGCATGTCGGATTCCGTATCGGCCGCTGCGGCCATAAGCCTTTCCAGCGCACCAAAACTACCGCGTTGCAAAGCCATGAAGCGCGGTTTGGCGCCATGGCGCGCAAGCAAATGGGCAAGTTCAATGCCCGATTGTCCGGGGCGCAATTCCTTATCGTTGCTGACGGTGACGATGACGACCTCCGCCGCGCTTCGGATCAGCGGCAAGGCGCCATGAATAGCCCGCACCGAAGCTGGGCTTGCGTCCCAAGCCACCAGAATGCGCTGTGGCAAGCCGGTAAGGGGCTGGGCCGCAGGTGCCAATGGAACCGGGCGCCCGGAATCAAAAACGGCGGCGTGGATCAGGATTTGTGCCCCGATACCCGGCGCGCCGTGAAGGGTAAGGACCGCCAGATCACTGACGCGCAGATGATCAGCAAAGGCCTCTCCATTGCCATAGGCGAAGCTGGTGCGCTTCCTGATCTCGCACGCGACATTATGGCGTTGTGCGATTAAGGTCAGATGATCGGCACTGGGGTCTTCAAGCAGCCTTGCGGCATCATCCGCAGGGCTTGGCGCGGTTAGCGCGGTATCAATCGGGAAGATCAGCGCTGTCAGATGCGCGGAAAAAGCGCTGGCGAGCGCGAGGGCGGTGGCGGTTTGCGGCCCTGCTTCTGCGTCATCGGCGGGGTCAAAATGGGTCAGAATACTGGTGAAGTTCATTTCAAAACTGCTCCGGCTGCCGCACATCTTCAGGGGTTGTTGCCTGTGATGGCGTGTTTGACTGGCTTGCGCGGCAGCATGCCAAAAGGCGCCACCGCCGCAGGGTAGGGCTATTGCAGCGCGTGCGGATCAGTATTGAGATGGGTCAAGATTACGCGGAATAATCGGAAAAGCATTTTATCAAGTAGTGAATAGTGGCGGTATGCGCCGGGATTTTCCCGGCGCATATATAGTCAGCTATCAAGCGGGCGGTGCCACGCTCAAGCCGCGCACCTTATGTTCGGCAATGAAGCGTGCCACCAGCCCGGAAGCCTTCGCCTTTTCGACGAAATCCGCCAGGAAGGCCGCTGCGGCGTTATTGCGGCGTGATGTGCCAATGGCTTGCTGCACGGCGGTGAATTTGCCGTCCAAAATCCGTGCGCCGGGCATTTTCTCGATATCGGAGAGCAGCTTCGGGCGCAGCCCCGCCAGCACTTCCAGCCCTTCGGCGGCGAATTGATCATAAGCCGCATCCAGCGTGGCGGAACGGATCAGCTTGGCCTGATGGATATTGCGTTCCAGCCAAAGATCATAAGCGGCGCGTGCCGTGACCGCTATGCGATTGCCGGGGCGGTCCACCTCTTCCATTTTCGTAATGGGGGAGCCAGGCGGGACCATATAGGTCGCCTCAATTTCCGCGTAAGCGGCACTGAAGGCGATTTTCTCCGCGCGCTGCGGTTCCGCGCCGATCAAGCCGATATCCCAGACATTGCCATCCACCGCATCAGCCAGATCACCCGGGCGCGCGAAAGGCACGTATTGCACCGGCACACCCAGCGTATCGGCAATGGCGCGCGCCATGCTGGGGGAAACGCCGGCCGGGTCGCCATTTTCCGCGCGGCTGGTGACCAGCAGGAAATTCCCCATATTGATGCCGGCGCGCAACACGCCGGTTGGTGCGATTTCCGCCTTGATTTGATCCATCATGATTTCTTCCTTTTCTCTACTGAATTTCAGCCACGCGCCCCGGTGGCCGCACCTGCGCGCCGATTGATATGCCCGCCGCCGCCGCAATCAAGCACCGAACCTGTCATGAAGCGGGCTTCGTCCGAACATAGGAACATCACGCCATTGGCGAAATCCGCCGGCGTGCCAAGCGCGCCCATCAGTGACCTTGCGCGGATTGCCTCGGCATAGCCTGCCGGCATGGGGTTTTCCGCGCTGCCTTCGGCAAAGCCAGGCCGCGCGCTATTCACCCGCACGCCAGATGGGCCAAGTTCTAGCGCAAAGGCGCGCGTGAGATATTCCAGCGCGCATTTGGAAGCGCCGTAGGGCACGCCATTGCCGCGATGCACTTCCGCCGCGGCGGAGGTAACATTCACAATCGAACCCCGCCCGGCGTTGGCCATGGCGCGGCCAATGCCCTGCATTAGCCGAAAGGGCGCGCGGGTATTCACGCCAATGATCTTGTCCCATTCCGCGCCCGTCACTTCCAGGATTGGGATGAAGGGATAAATGCCAGCATTATTGATCAGGATATGCGGCGCGCCCTTTGAGGTTGCGGCAGCAATGAGCCCATCAAGCGCACCATCATCAGCAAGGTCCGCAGGGTGCAGCACGGCGCGGCCGGGCGGCAGCGCATTGGCCAGCGCGGCAAGGGCGGCGGCATCGCCATCAGTCAGCAGCAATTGGGCGCCTTCCCGCGCAAAGGCTTCCGCCAAGCCGCGCCCGTAAACCCCGGCCGCGCCGGTAATGACCACTTGCTGTCCTGCGAAACGCATGGCGCCCTTCCATCCCCTTTTCGGGATGCAGGATGCGCCCTTGCGCGCCAATCGCCAAGTCACCGGGCTTGCCCCTTAGGCACAAGCGGTGCCAGCATCACCTGCAAGAGACAAAGCCGGGGGAAACGTGACGCTGAGGCGCGCAAGGGCGCGCGGCGCGCGCTGCCCCCATTGCAGAAGGGGTATGCCATGCTGACCGTGACCAATAATGCTTCAGTGCTGGGCGC
>CAIMVB010000114.1 GCA_903844785.1 uncultured Rhodospirillales bacterium
CCGCCTGATCGCGGAAAAGGCCGATGGCTATGACCCGCGCATTCTAAAGCGCATCCGCCGTGGGGAAGGCATGTCGGCGGCCGATTACGTGGATTTGGTGAATGCGCGCGCGCGTATCATCGCCTCCGCCGCGCCACGCACCGCGCCCTTCGATGCGCTGATCTGCCCAACCTGCCCGCTTGTGCCACCGGCCATCGCGGAAGTTGAGGAGGAGAAGGAGTATAACCGCATCAATATGCTTTTGCTGCGCAATACCAGCGTTGGGAATTTCCTCGATCGCTGCTCGATCAGCCTGCCTTGCAATGCGCCGGGGGAAGCACCGGTCGGGCTGATGCTGACCGGCGCGCATGGTGCGGACCGGCATCTTTTCGCGGTCTCAGCAGCGGTTGAGGCAGCGCTGGCGGCGTGAACGCACCGCGTTTTGGTTCACTGCATGAAGGCACCGCGCCGGAACAAGGCGCGGAAAGTTTTATGGAATTGGCGCGCGCCGGCGGGGCGCGCGTTGAACGCATTGCATCGCGCGGTGTGCTGAACGGCGATTGGTATGAACAGGGCTGGGCAGAATTTGTGCTGCTGGTGGCAGGCAGCGCGGCATTGGAATTCGATGGCGGCACCAGGCGCGAACTGAAACCAGGCGATTGGGCATTGCTGCCAGCGCAATGCCGACATCGTGTGGCCTGGACCGATCCGGCATGCGAAACGCTATGGCTGGCGGTGCATTTGCCGCCGGGCTGAAAGCTGCGTCACGCCTTCTTGTCGCCGGGCAAATCGATCCCCGTAATCGCCTGCCAGACGCGAATGACAAAACCATCATCGGCACCCCCCTGCCCCATGGCCCGCGCGGCGGTGAAAAGCTGTTGCGCTTGCGCGGCCAAGGGCACTGGGAAATTCAGGCCGCGCGCCATGTCATTCACCAGGCCAAGGTCTTTGACGAAAATATCAACCGCGCTGCGCGGCGCGTCATCGCCGGTCAGCACACGCGCCATACGGTTTTCAAACATCCAGGAATTACCGGCGGCACTGGTCACAACATCATAAAGCGCTTGCGGGTCAGCGCCGGCGCGAATACCAAGCGCCATGGCTTCGGCCGCCGCCGCGATATGCACACCGGCGAGCAATTGATGCACCACCTTCACCGTGGCGCCGATGCCGATTTCACTACCCAGGCGCCAGACCTTGGTGGCGATGGCATCAAACACCGGCGCGGCCTTGGCGAAGGCTGCCTCACTACCCGCGCCCATCACCGTCATTTCACCCGCACGCGCCTTCACCGCGCCGCCCGATACCGGTGCATCAAGATAGAGCAAACCCGCAGCATCGGCCTTGGCAGCCAAAGCACGCGCCCCATCCGGCGCCATGGTGGCGGAGGAGATAATCACACCACACTTAGCCATGCGGGGCGCCGCGCCATCGGGGCCAAAGACGGCGGCTTCTGTTTGGGCGGCATTCACCACTAGTACCACCAGCGCTTCCAAGCCATCCGGCAAATCGCTGGCCTTGGCCACTGCGGCGCCCCCGGCGGCGATAAATTCATCCCGCGCCGCTGCACGTGGGTCGCAGCCCGTCACCGCCAACCCGGCACGTAGCGCGCTGAGCGCGGCCCCCATGCCCATGCTGCCCAAACCAATCACCCCAACGCGCATCAACGACTTCCCTCTCAAAACAACGCGCGCAGCACCTGCGCTAGCGCCGTGATTACCAGCAGCACCAGTACAATGCGCTGCAATGTCTCCATGGATGGCATGGCAAGGCCCTATCCAGCGCGGAACGCCAGAATCACGCCATGCGCAGCAGCAGGCGCCACAGCAATGCCGCCGCCAGGGATAGCGCTGAAGGGCAGACCGGCCTTGGTCAAGCAGGCTTGCGCTGCCGCCAGATCAGCGACCGTAATGCCAAGCGTCACAGGGCCGGCATCCGGCAAGCCGCCCAAATCAAGCGCGCCATAACGCGCGGCCAGCGCAGCGCGGTTCAGCACCAAAATAGGCGCGGCACTGGTGGGCACGCGCCACATACCATCACCCATTACCTCAGGCGCGCTATCCAGCAATTTGCCGATAGCGGCGGCAACCTCGGCCGGGTCGCTCGCCAAAACCTCAAGCCCCGTCAGCGCTTTTGCCGTATTGGCATGCGTCATGGTGCCGGGCACCCAGGTGGCGCCGGGCGTTAGATGCTGGCAGGCAAAAATCCGCAAACCTGGCGCCACAGGATCCACCAAATGAAACGTATTGAAGCGCGTTTCCGTGCGCGAGCCATCAGGCATATCCACGGGCCGTCCAAAGCGCATCACCGGCATAGTGGGGATGCCGCGCGCCGCGACTTCGGCCGCCCCTTTTTCGGCATCATGGGCGCGCATGGCAATCGCGGTCATGCCTTCGCGGGCTTCCAGAACGGCGCGCCATTTCGCATTGGCTTCGGTTGGCGTCAGCACGCCCAGGATTTCGAAGTAATCCTTCTCCAGCATCACGCAATTATTGCCGGTGCCCATATGGGCAGAATGCACACCGCGCGGCGCGACCGTGAAGCCGGCGCGCGCAAAAGTCTCGGCGGCCTTGTCCAAATCCCTGACCAGCACAACGCAATGGTCAATGCCACCCACATGTTGCAGCATGAAGCGCTCTCCTCAGCCCGCCACGGGCACAAGCCGCGTCAGGCGCGGCGGGTTTTGTTCCGATAAAAAGATACTACCATCCGGCGACAGCCACATGCCATGCGCGCCATTCAGCACCGGGCGGCAACGGCCAATCAGCGTGCCATCCTGCGCAAGAAGCGAAAGCCGCGGCACCTGATCCGTCACGTAAAGCGTGCCCCCCGGCCCGCCATGCACCGACATGGGCTTGTGATGATCCTCCCAATCGGCCAGCCATTCTCCATCACTGGTGAAGACTTGCACCCGATTGTTTTCACGATCCGCCACGGTCACGCGGCCATCAGGCAGCACCCAAACTGAATGCGGTGTGGAAAATTCGCCAGGCCCCGCCCCCGGCCGCCCCCAATGGCCCATCGGCGTACCATCCGCGCTGAAGCGATGCACCACCGAAGCGCCATAGCCATCCGCCACATAAATCGAACCATCCGGCCCGAAGGCGACATCGCAGGGCGCATTGAAGGGCTCGCCCGGTTTGTGCCGCTTGCCAAGCCCGCCCAGCCTTTTGCCGTGGCGGTCAAAAATGATGATTTCCTGCGCATCGCGATCCACCACGAAAACGCGCCCATCAGGATGGACAGAGAGCATATGGCCATCCGCCACTTCATCCCCGCCCCAGGCGGCGATGCGCCGGCCATCGGGCGCCAGCACCACCACGGCGGGGCCGGCGGTGCCCGCGTAAGGGTCTTGCCGCAACTGGCAATAAACATTGCCTTCCGCATCGCAAGCAACATCAGAAGGCGCGCCCACGCCCATCGGCACATCGCCCCAGGGGCGTTCGATGCGATAAAGCGTCTCAGCAAGGCGAACAAACAGCGTGTGGCGTGTCATGGCCCTCTCCTGCGGGGGTGAGGCCAATCATGCCCCAAGCGGGGCAAGCCGTCGAATGGCGGTAGAAATCGCTTGGAAGGCCGCGCGGCAGGCTCTACCACTGCCTTATGGCGAAAGACCCGCTGGCAACCCTGCAAAAGCTCCGCCGCCTGGAAGCCCAGGCGGAACGCCGCGCTTTGGCCGAAAGGCTGGCGGCCGAGGAAGCGACGCGGCAAGCCACTCTTGCCGCAGAAAGGCTTTTACGAGAGGAAAGTTCAGAAGGCTTGAACCCGAACCTCGGCGCCTTCATCCAAAAAGCGCTGGATGATCGCACCGCCGCCTACGCCGCGCAGGAAAACGCGCAGCACGCCACGGATCGGCAGCGGCAGATGCTGGCAGAAGCGCGCGCCGCGGAACGCGTGGTGGAAAAGCTCCGCGAAAACCGTGCGGCGGAGGCGGCGCGTGAAGAAGCGCGCCGCGAGCAGAACCAGATGGATGAAGCGGCGCGTAAGCCGAAGTAAGCCCCGGTTCAACGCCCCTTGAAGACTGGCTTGCGTTTTTCCGCAAAGGCACGCTGCGCTTCGCGCGTATCTTCCGTGCGCGAAAGCGCTGCGGTTTGCGTTTGTTCGTAGCGATAACCTTCTGACAGCGGTAGGTATTCCGTGAGTGTGAAGCCGCGCTTGGCTGCTTCCACGGCAAGCGGCACCTTGGACGCAATCTCGGCCGCAATCCCCTGCGCTGTTGCCAGCAATTGATCCTGCGACACGCAGGCGGAAGCGACATTCATGCGATAAAGATCAGGCCCGGAG
>CAIMVB010000115.1 GCA_903844785.1 uncultured Rhodospirillales bacterium
CCTGATGTCCCAGAAGGCGGCGGCATGCATGGCGGCCTGCATCGTGCGGAGCTTGCGACCGTGCTGGTGATGCAGGGTGGCCCCTTCCGACAGGGTTCGGTGATCCAAGAACCTGCTGATCTGACGGACATCGTGCCGACGGTTCTGCATATGCTGGGCGTTGACACTTCCGGCATGGAAGGGCGGCCATTGCGTGGCGCTTTGGATGCCGCGGTAGACCTTCCACCCAGCGAAGAATTGCACGATCTGTCGGGCGATTTCGTCCTTGAAGCCATGCGGTCAGAAAATGGGCGGCTTTACCCGACTGCGATGCGTCGGCGCTAGTACTCGCACTCGGCACTAACGGCTGCGGTGAATCCCCTCACCGCAGCGTCGGGTCAAGCCCATCACGTAGCCAATCGCCAATCAGTGAAACTGAGAGAGTAGTCAGCACAATCGTGCTGGCGGGTGCCAGTAGAATCCAGGGCGCCCGCGTCAAATATTCCCGCCCATAGCCGACCATGGAACCAAGCGATGTTTCTGGTGGCTGCACGCCCAGGCCCAGGAAGGAAAGCCCGGATTCAAGCAGGATCACTTCCGGAAAGGCGAGCGTCATGGAAACAATGAGTGTCGAGGCAATATTGGGTAGCACGTGACGCCCATAGATGCGCCATGGTGACGCGCCAAGCCCCCGCACCGCAGCCGCATAGCCTTGCGTGCCGGCAGCAAGCGCAAGCCCGCGCGCAATACGTGCATATCTTTCCCAGGCATGCAGCCCCAGAAGGCAAACCAGCAGCAGCAGTGAATTGCCGAAAAAGGCCAGCACCGCCAAAGCCAGGATCAGGAAGGGAAGCGAGGCGGAGAAATCCACCAGCGCCAGCACCGCCTGTTCGATGAACCCTCTGAAATGCGCCGCAAGGAAGCCAAGTGATGTGCCAACAGCCGCCCCGATGATGGTGGCGCCGAAGGCGATGAGTAGGCTGGTCCGGATGGAATAGATAAGCCGCGACAGCACATCCCGCCCAAGCTCATCAGTGCCGAGCGGATGAAGCCAAGTGCCGCCAAGGAGGATGGGTGGGGAAAGACGATTGCGAAGATCAAGCGCCGTATAGGCGTAAGGCGCCAGGATATCCGCAAGCAGAGCGACGATAAGCATCAGCATCAGCCAGCCGATGCCAAAAATGACCAAGGCCGGCGGCGCTTTCCGCCGCGTTTTGGTGGGCGCCGTTGGGGCGGTGATTACAAGAGGAGCTTCAGGCATATCAGGCGGCCTTTCGCGGCGCTGCGCGCAAGCGCGGATCAAGCAAGCCGTAGAGCAAATCAACAATCAGATTGGCGCAAACCATGGTGATGGCGACCAGCAGCAAGATGCATTGCACCACCGCCAAATCCCGATTGGCGACCGCGACCACCAACAACCGCCCTACCCCCGGCCAAGAAAACACGCTTTCCACCACCACCGCCCCCGCGATCAATGTGCCCACCATAAAGCCGATGATGGTGACGGTAGGAATGGCGGCATTCGGTAAGGCATGGCCGGTGACAACTGCACGCCAGGGTACGCCTTTTGCGCTGGCGGTGCGGATATAGGGCTGGCCCAGAACTTCAAGCATGGCGCTGCGCGTAAAGCGCGCCAAAACCGCGGCACCGCCAAGGCCCAGGGTCATCACAGGCAGAATGCCATGGCGCCAGCTTTCCTGCCCACCTGAGGGTAGCCAACCAAGCTGTACGGCAAAAACCAGCACAAGCAGCAGCCCCAAGACAAAGGACGGCACGGTAAAGCCCGCAACGGCGATGATCATCACCACCCGATCCGCCAGAGAATTGCGATGCAAGGCCGCATAAATGCCGGCTGGAATGCCCAGACAAATCTTGATCGCAAGCGCCGGTAGCGTGAGCGCCAGCGTGGCCGGAATACGTTCCGTGACAAGCATAATCGCATCCCGCCCATCGCGCATGGACCGGCCAAGATCACCCTGCAGAATGGCCCAGAAATAGGAGAAATACTGCACCCAAATCGGCTCATCCAAGCCCCAGGCAGAGCGGAACGCATCCACCGCTTCCGGTGGCGCATCTGCACCCATGATGATTTGCGCGGGATCGCCCGAAAGGCGCAACACAACAAAAGCAAAGGTCACGACCATGGCGATGGTCAAGGCGGCCCGCGCCAGGCGTGTGGCCAGAAAACGAAGCATCAGGCGGCCTCCTGCCGTGCGTGTCCTTGGCCCGCGCTCACTTCCCCATGCGCCACATGGCAGGCGACAAGCCGCCCATCTGGCCGCGCCTTCAGTGCGGGCGTTTCACGCGCGCAAAGGCTGGTTGCGACCGGGCAGCGAGGATGAAAGGCGCAGCCCGAAGGCCGATCCGCCGGGTTGGGCGGGTCCCCCTGCAAAACAATGCGCTGGCCCGCGCGGCCAGGATGCGGGATGGCGGAAACAAGGGCACGGGAATAAGGATGGGCCGGTTCATGCAGAACGCCATCCGGTTCCCCTTCTTCCACAATGCGGCCGAGATACATCACGGCGACACGGTGGCTCACTTGCCGAACTGCCCTGAGGTCATGGCTCACGAAAAGCATGGCGGTGCCGAATTGCTCCTGCAAATCCACCAGCAGATTCATGACCTGCGCCTGAATGGATACGTCAAGCGCGCTGATCGGTTCGTCACAAACCAGCAACGCGGGATCGGTTGCCAAGGCACGTGCCAAAACCGCGCGTTGGCGCTGACCGCCGGAAAGCTCATGCGGATAGCGGGCACCCTGATCAGATCGCAACCCAACCGCGCGCAACAAGGTCTCAACCCGCGCGGCCCTTTCGGAACGGGCGCCGATGCCGTGGATCTCAAGCGGTTCACCTACTTGGGTCGCAATCGGCAGGCGACGATCAAGCGCGCCCAAAGGGTCCTGAAACACCATTTGCATGCGCGCCCGCATGGCGCGCCAGGCAGCACTGCCGGGTTGCGGCATCACCGCGCCGTCAAAACTGACACGCCCCGCATCCGGGGTTTCCATGCCGAGCACGAGCCGGCCTGTGGTTGACTTGCCGCAACCGGATTCGCCCACCAAGCCAAGCGTGCGCCCACGTTCCAATTTCAGCGAAACGCCATCAACGGCCCGCACTTCTACCGCGCGGCCAAGCAAGCCCCGCCGCATTGCATAACGACGCACCAGCCCCTCGGCTTCCAGCAATGCGCCGCCGGCCTTCATGCGGGTATCCTTTCCAGCGGCATCGCAGCAGGCGCCACGCGAATGCAGGCCGCACGATGCTGATCAGAAAGGCCCATCAGGCCAGGTATTGCGGCATCACAAGGGGCAGAACGAAATTGGCAGCGCGGCGCAAAGCCACAGCCAGGCGGCATGGCCCAGGGTTCCGGCACGCCACCCGGAATGGCAGCAAGGCGCCGGCGCGGCCCATCCATGGGCGGCAAGGCGCCGATCAAGCCTTGCGTGTAGGGATGTGCCGCCGCGTCAAAAAGCTGTGCTACCGGTGCTTCTTCCACGATGCGGCCGGCATACATGACCGCTACGCGTTCACAGGCTTCGGCAATCACACCAAGATCGTGGCTGATCAGCACCAGCGCCATGCCCATCTGGCGGCGTATGGATTGCAGCAATTCCAATATCTGCGCCTGGATGGTCACATCCAAGGCGGTCGTGGGTTCGTCAGCCACCAGCAATTCAGGCTGTCCGGCAAGCGCGATGGCAATCATCACGCGCTGATTCTGGCCGCCTGAGAGTTCATGCGGATACGCATCAAGTCTTCTGCCCGCGTCAGGGATGCCGACAAGATCAAGCAAGCGTTTTGCCTCGGCGCGCGCATTGCTGCCTGTCATGCCCCGGTGCAGACCAAGCGCTTCCATGATCTGCTTGCCGATACGATGAACAGGATTGAGGCTGCTGGAGGGATCCTGAAAAATCATCGCAATACGGCCACCGCGTACCCGTTCCAGAACAGGTGCCGGGGCGCCAATTAATTCCTGCCCATCCAGCATGACGCTGCCAGTGATGCGGGCCTTGGCCGGCAACAGCCCAAGCGCCGCTAGCCAGGTGACGGATTTGCCGCAGCCGCTTTCGCCAACAAGGCCAACCGCCTCACCCTTGGCGACTGAAAGGTCTATGCCGCGCAGCGCTGGCGCGCCGTCAAAAGCGACCGAAAGTCCGGTCAGACGGACCAGCGGCATCATGCGCCCACACGCAAATTTCCGGGGCCAAACATCATCGCCCAGCCAGAAGAAGCGCGCCATTCGATATTGCGCCTTTTGGCAGTAAAGGCCGCTGCGTGATGCAAAGTGATATAGCCTGGGTCTTCCCGCTCCACGATGGTCAGGATACGGCGGAACAGCTCGCGTCGGCGGTTTAGGTCAGTTTCAGCCTCAAGCGCGGTTGAAGCTTGGTTGAAGGCCTCGCTGGCCCATTCGCCAGTACGTTCTGCCTCAGTATTGGGTCCAAAGCTACGGAGAAGCCCTGCTACCGGATCGCCAAAGACGGAAGTGTTGGACCAGTCGCGCACGCCGCGGCCTGGGGTCCGCTCCGTCACCTGCGCGAAGTTTTCCTTCATTTCGATCACTACGTTGATGCCAACTGCGCGCCACATCTCCACCATGATCTGCGCATTCGCCACCTGATTGGTGTAGTAATTGTTCAACAGCCGATAGGGGATAGGCTGGCCGCGATAATTCGCCTCACGCAGCAGGCGCCGCGCCTCGGCGGGATCGAAGCGGGGATTTTCCCAATCGGCCAGGAACATCTGGCCGTAGCTTTCCATTTGCATGCCGCGTGGAATTTTGGTGCGACCCGCCCAAAGCGCATCCACCAGCACCTGCCGATCAATGGCATGCGTCATGGCGCGCCGAATACGGGCATCTGCCAGAACGGGGTGCGTCTTATCGAAAGCAAGCTTGCGGATATTGTTGATTGGGCTGCCCAAAACCTCAAACCGCGCATTGCGTTCAACAACCGTAATTTGATCCGGCGGAATATCGCAGGCGAAATCATACTCCCCAGAAAAGAGGCCATTCAAGCGACCTGAAACCTCGGGCACCTCAACAAACCGTATGCGTCGCGCGGGCGGCCTGCCGCCCCAATATTCATCATGCGCCTCTAGCACCAGCAGGGTATCGGGACGAAACTCAGCGATGCGATAAGGGCCAGTGCCAATCGGTGCCCTCCCCCAGCCGAGCCAAGTGTCTGACCGTGCAAAGGCCGCACGGGAGAATATGGCGCCAACACTTTGCGCTATGCGGCCTTC
>CAIMVB010000116.1 GCA_903844785.1 uncultured Rhodospirillales bacterium
CAAGGCGCCATCGTGGAGGAAGCCGATCCCGGCCTTCCCGATACCCGCGCGATTTTTGGCCGCGTTTGGGGTGTTGCGCTGGCGCGCATCATCGCGACCACGCCGGAAGATAAGCGCGATTTGCTCGATGCCGGCATTGCCGAGGTGGCAGCGCGGGAGGGTGAAATGCTCGCCGTGGATTACCTGGCTGCCGAGGCGATGCGGCTGGAAGCGGCTCATGCCATGGCACGGTTTCATCAGCGCTATGATTTGGTGCTGACCGCCTGCACGCCAACCGCCGCCTTCGCCGCGGATCAACCGACCATTCGCCCGGCGGAGGCGCTGTGGCGCGATTGGGCGCCCTGGACCTTCGCCTTCAACCTGACACGGCAACCGGCGATTTCCGTGCCGGTGGCTTTGGATGCTGAGGGCATGCCGCGCGCCGTGCAAATTGTGGCGCCGCTGTACCGGGATGATCTGGCGCTGCGCGGGGCGCGGGCCTTGGAACGCGCGGCCAGCCTGCCCCTGGCGAATCCCGCGGAAAGCGCTACCTGAAGCCCTGACAGCAAAAAGGGATCTGGCTGATGCGTTTGGTGACTTTCTCGGATGGTGGGGCTGCGCGGATTGGCGCTTTGGATGCGGATGGGGCTTTGCGCGACATTACCGCCGCTGCCCCTACCCTGCCGCGCGACATGGTTGGGCTGATTGCGGCGGGGCCGAAGGCGCTGAGCTTGGCGCGGGATGCCCTTTCCAAGGCGCCGGTGGTGAGTGGGGCAAAGCTGCTGGCCCCCATTCCGCGCCCGCCGAAAAACGTGTTCTGCGTTGGCAAGAATTACCATGAACACGCCAAGGAATTCGCTGGTTCCGGCTTTGATGGCGGGGCGAAGGATGTGGTGCCGCCCTTCCCGGTTGTTTTCTCCAAACCCCATACCGCCATCATCGCCATTGGTGAGCCAATCCTGAGCCATTTGGACCCAACCGGCGGGCTTGATTACGAAGGTGAATTGGCAATTGTGATCGGCACGGGCGGGCGCGGCATAACCAAGGCAGCGGCGCTTTCCCATGTGTTTGGCTATACCATCATTAATGACGTGACGGCGCGGCATTTGCAGAAGCGCCATAGCCAATGGGTGCTTGGTAAGGGGCTGGATAGCTTCTGCCCCATGGGCCCCGCCATTCTGACCGCCGATGAAGCGCCGGACCCCACCAAGCTTCGCCTGATCACGCATGTGAATGGCGAAAAGCGTCAGGATGCGCTGGTGGCGGATTTGATCTTTGACGTGCCGACGCTGATTGAAGCGATCAGCGCTGCCATTACCCTTGAGCCCGGTGATGTGATTGCAACCGGCACGCCGGTTGGCGTTGGCATTGGCTTCACGCCGCCGAAATTCCTGCGAAAGGGTGATGTGGTACGCATTGAAATCAGCGGGATTGGCGTTTTGGAAAATCCCGTGGCCTAAACAACAAAACAGGGAGGAAAAAATGCAAAGACGCGTTCTTCTGGCCGGCGCCACAGCGCTGCCCTTCGCAATGCCGGCGCTGGCGCAGGAAAACTACCCATCCCGCGCTGTTTCGATGGTGGTGGCCTTCCCTCCCGGCGGGCAGGCGGATGTGGTGGGCCGCCCAGTTGCCGCCGTGCTGGAACGGTTGTGGCGCCAGCCCGTGCCCATCACTAATCGTGGCGGCGCGGCGGGCGAGATTGGCAATGGCTTTGTCGCCCGCAGCACTCCCGATGGCTATACGCTGCTGATGGGTCTTTCTTCCATGACCTTCCTGCCGGAAGCAGCCCGCATCAATGGCCGCACGCCGGCCTATACGCCCGATATGCTGACGCCGATTGCGTTGTTTTCAGCCGATCCCACTGTGCTGGTCGTGCCGGCAGCAAGCCCCATTCGCACCATCGAGGAATTCATCGCCGAGGCAAAAGCGAAGCCGGGGCAAATCGCCTATTCCTCGGCGGGGAATTATTCCGCCTTGCATGTACCGATGGCGATGCTGTCCCAAGCAGCAGGCTTGCAAATGCTGCATGTGCCCTTCCAGGGCGGCGGCCCGGCGCTGACCGCGATTTTGAGCGGTCAGGTGCAAGCCTTGTCATCAGGCCCAGGGCCGGTGGCGCAGCATGTGCGCGATGGCCGGTTGCGCGCGCTGGCCACTTGGGGGCGGCAGCGGCTTAAGGGTTTTGAGGATGTGCCGACGCTCGTCGAAAAAGGCTTTTCCGATGTGGAATTCTACATCTGGGTCGGGCTTTTTGCCCCCGCTGGCACGCCGCCCGCCATTATTGAGCGCATCCGCGACGCATCGCGCCTGGTGGCGCAAGATGCTGATTTCCAGCGCATCATGGCCGGCAGCGGCAATACGCTGGATTACCGCGACGGTGATGCCTTCAAGCGCTTTTATGATGAGGATGCGGGCAGGTTGCTGCGCGTAATCCGCGCGCTTGGCAAAATTGAATAGCGATCTTGTCCAAGGCCTGCGTCTGGCGCAGGCTGATTGCCTTGCCCTTGTAATGTTGAGGATATCATGACAACCGAAGCGCAAATCACCGCCTGGCTTGCCACGCAACAAGACGCCATGATCGCTGAGCTCAAGGAAATGGTGAATACCGATGGCGGGTCTTACGACAAGGCGGGCGTGGATAAGACCGGCGCGCAGGTGAAGCGCTTCCTGGAAGGCCATGGCATCGCGGTGGAAGTGGTGCCGCGCGAAAAGCATGGCGATTGCCTGCGCGGCATTGTGCCGGGCGCGCATGAAATCGCATCCGGCAATCAGCAAAAGAACATCGTGCTGATGGGCCATCGCGATACGGTTTTCCCGAAGGGAGAACCGGAACGTCGGCCTTTCACCATTCAGGGCAATATCGCCTATGGGCCAGGCGTGGCCGATATGAAGGCCGGCATTGTGATGAATATGTTCGTGCTGGCGGCCTTTCATAAGTTCGGCGGTGCGCCGGGGCCATTGGTTGGGCTTTTCACCGGTGATGAGGAAATCGGCAGCCCCGAAGGCCGCCCTGTCATTGAAAATGAGGCGCGCAGCGCGCGCGTGGTCTTCAATAGCGAACCGGGCAGGCCTTCCGGCAATGTGGTGACCGGGCGCAAGGGGGGTGTGTTTTCCGTGGTGGACATTGAAGGCAAGGCCGCGCATTCCGGTGGCAATTTTGAAGCCGGCATCAGCGCCATTGGCGAAGCGGCGCAAAAAATTGTTGCCATTCATGCGCTGACCGACCTCAAGCGCGGCATTACCCTGAATGTCGGGTTGGTGAGCGGTGGGCAGAGCGTGAATACCGTGGCGCCGGCCTGCCAATTCCAGATTGATCTGCGCTATGTGGAATTGGCCGACCGTGATGAGGTTGTTGGCAAGTTGCACGACATTGTCGCAAAATCCTTCGTGCCGGGCACCAAGGCGAAGCTGGTGATCAAGGGCGAATTCCTGCCTTTGAATGCAACACCGGCAAGTGAGCGTGTTTTCGCGCTTTATCAGAACGCGGCGGCGGATAGTGGCTTGAAGGTGGGCGGCGAATTCTCAGGCGGTTGCGCCGATAGCGGCTTTACCGCAGCCATTGGCGCGCCAACCATTTGCGCCGTTGGCCCCGTGGGCGGCAAGGCGCATAGCCCAGAAGAATACTTGGAAATTGACAGCATGGTACCGCGCGCCCAGGCCATGGCGCGCGCCGTTTTGCGGTTGGAAAAGGCGGGGCTTTAACCCCCCGCCTTTAGATCACCCACGCCAGGGGCGCACCTGCCAAAGCTGCTTCAACCGGTCATCCACGCGCTGTGCGAAGGCGCGATATTCCGCGCCCACCATGGTATTCAGCGGCATGAATTGGCGCGCTGCTTCGCGCTTGAAATTCTCATCGGACAGGGCGGTGCGGAAGGCCGCTTCCAGCCGCGCCACAATGGCGGGCGGCATATTAGGCGGGCCGACGATGCCGCGGCTTGCGCCATGCACCAGATCAAAACCCAATTCGCGGAAGGTCGGCACATCGGCGGCTTCGGGCTGACGCGTGGCGGCGGCTTGCGCCAGCATGCGCACCTTGCCTTCACGCGCCAATTGGATCGCGTCATTCACATTGATTGCGGCGACATCCATATTCCCGCCAAGTAATTGCGGAATGAGCGGCGCGGCGCCGGCGAAGGGCACCTGGATCATGGGCTTGAGGCCCGCCAATTCTTCAAAATGCAACACAAACAAATGATCATCACTGCCAATGCCGGTAGTGGCATAGGTGATTTGCTCTGGCCGCGCCTTTGCCGCCGCCACCAGATCCTGCAAGGACTTCAGCGGGCTATCGGCGCGCACATAAAAGCAATTCGCGTCTTCAACGATATTGCAGATGAAGGTGAAATCCATCGCGCGGTAACGCACCTGGCGTTCCAGCGGAATGGCGTTATGGGCGGGGATGGTGGTGGCACCGATGGTGTAGCCATCAGGCGCGGCATTGAAGGTCGCTTCCAGCCCAATCTGCCCCGCTGCGCCGGTACGGTTGATTACCACAGGGCGCAGCCCGGGGATTTGCGCCGCAACCAGTGGCATGACGAGCCTGGTCATGACATCCACGCCACCGCCGGCGGGAAAGGGAACAATCACTTCCAAGGGCTTGTCGCCCGGCCATGGGGTTTGCGCCTTGGCAATAGCAGGCGCGGCAAGCAGGCTGGTGGTGGCCAAAAGGCCCCGGCGATTGATCATGATTATTCCTCCCTGAGTTTTCAAAAGCCTAGCTGCGCAGTACCCAAAGCCGCAAGAGCCAGTACTATTCCCGCCAGGGACGCATGCGCCAGAGTCGTTGCAGATCGGCGAAGGAACGCTCGGCGAATGCCTTATATTCCGAACCAAACATCGGATTGATCGGCATGAAGACCCGTGCGGCTTCGCGCTTGAATTCCTCACTCGCCAAGGCCACGCGCGCTGCGGCGACCAGCTTTTCGGTGACCTGCTGCGGCATATTGGGCGGGCCCAGAATCCCGCGGCTTGCGCCA
>CAIMVB010000117.1 GCA_903844785.1 uncultured Rhodospirillales bacterium
CCATCGCGACAACGCGGTATTTCGGCGCGGTCTGGCGGCCAAAGCCGGTCGGCCAGGCCCATTCGGTTTCATCCCAGCGATAGGTCTGCCGGCAGGTCACATCCTTGGCGAGGTCCATGCCTTCCAGCCCCGGCCAGCCAGCGGCTTCGGCGCGCAGCGCTGCGATATCAAACTTCCCATCCACGCGGTGGCACAAAACGCCATTGGGCGGGCCGCCATCGCGGATGCGCGCGGTCAGGGCGCGGGTATCAATGCCGGCAAGGCCGGGCACGCCGTGGGAAACCAGCCATGCATGCAGGTGGCGGGTCGCGCGATAATTCGCCGGTTCTGTGACATCCTGCTTCACAATCAGCCCGCGTGCCGCTGGCGTCAGCGCTTCGATATCTTCCCCATTGGTGCCGACATTGCCGATATGCGGGAAGGTGAAGGTAATGATCTGCCCGGCATAGGAAGGATCGGTCAGGGTTTCCTGATAGCCGGTCATGCCCGTGTTGAAGCAAATCTCGGCGACTGCCTTGCCTTCCGCGCCAAAGCCGCGACCCCAAAAGACGCTGCCATCGGCCAGCACAAGGCAGGCGGTGGCGCCGGGCGGGACGGTATCAGCCATGGGAAGGGGCTCCGGTTTTGGGGTCTCGGTGGTGGGTGTGCCGGTCATATCGGCGAGCGTCAGGCCAGTGGCGGTCAGGATGGCGGGCCAATGCTTGGCAGGAATAGCCTTGGATTGCCGCCATTTGCGGATGGCTTCCGTGCCGACGCCGCAGCGCTCGGCCGCGGCTTCAGCCCCGCCCAGAAGGGCGATGATGTCTTCAACGCTGCGCATGAGGACGGCTTATCTGGGAAAAAACTTCCCAAGGCAAGGGAAAAGAGGGGGGTGGGAAAAATCCTCCCCGCGCCGGGTGTTTGAATTTCCTTTCCCCCCGCCCCGGCGTGACGCATGATCCTGCTACCAGCCTGAGGAGCCCCCAAGATGCCCCGCAAAAGCGATGCCCCCAGCGAACGCACCCGCGTCAAGCGCATGCATGAACGCGGCGCCTATGACCGTGCGAGCATTGACGCCATTCTGGATGCGCAGCCCCTGGCGCATATTGCCTATGTGCTGAATGGCGCGCCCTTCGTCACACCCACGCTGCAATGGCGCGAAGGGGATCACGTGTATTGGCATGGCTCTGCCGCCAGCCGGATGATTGAAACCTGTATTGAGGCTGATGTCTGCGTCACGGTCACGTTGATGGATGGGCTGGTGCTGGCGCGGTCTGCCTATAATCATTCGGTCAATTATCGTTCGGTCATGCTGCTGGGCCGCGCGCGGCTGATTGCCGACCCGGCTGAGAAGGAAACGCGCCTGAAGAATTTTGTGGAAGGCATGTTCCCGGGCCGCTGGGATAGGCTGCGCCCCATGACCGCCTATGAGGCCAAGGCGACAACGGTGCTCGCGATTGAAATCAATGAGGCATCGGCGAAGATCCGCAGCGGCCCGCCCGGCGATCCGGATGAGGATTTGATGCAGGATGTCTGGGCCGGCGTGCTACCGCTGGAAGTGCGCACCCTGCCGCCCATTCCCGATGCGCGCGGGAGTGTGACGACACCGCCGGAATATTTGACGCGGTTCAAGATTGGCTGAGGGGGCAGCAAAGCTTGCGGTACGGCGCCGCGCGGCGCCATGCTCTGGCCAGGGCATATTTGGAAGGCGCGTGCCATGACCTGGTCCATCCATCACGTTTCGCTTGTTGCGCATGATTTGGATGCGGCAGCGCATTTCTTTGGCACGCTGATCGGGCTTGGTGAGGCGCGGGCGCCGGATGGGCAAAGCCGCTTCATTGGCGAAGCCGGGCGCGGCTTGCGCTTGCATCAGCCAGCGCCAGCGCTCGCGCGGTCTGGTGCTACGCTGCTGGGGCCGGTGGGCGGGCGCTATGTGGCGCTGGAAGTTGCCTCGCTCGCCGCTGTGGTGGCGAAACTTGATCAGGCGGGGCTGGCTTATGCGCCGGCCTTGCCTGGGGAGTTTGCTCAGCCGGCGATCTATACGCTGGACCCGGCGCTTAATCTTTTGCTGCTGTTGCAAGCGGATGGCGCTGCGCCATCGGCGCCCCCTTCCTGGCATATCCATCACGTCAATCTGCAAGCGCAGCATGTGCGCGAAGCGGTGGCGTTCTACACAGACATCATCGGCATGGCCGAAGGGCCTTGGCGCGCGGCGGCGCAGCGGGGGGATTTCAGCATAGACCCCGCCGAATTGGCCGTGCTGACCAAGGCCGATGACAATAGCGGGCTGCATATCATCCGCCCGGATGCGGGCTTCGCTTACCGCAATCGCTTCGCGCATAACCCTTCCATCGGCGGGCACCCGGCCTTTTGCGTGCCGGATGTGCTGGCCGTGAAGGCGCGGCTGGAAGCGGCGGGCGTGCTGGTATCGGATGCTGGGGTTTATGCCATGGCGGGGATGCACCAGATCTACGTGTTGGACCCTTCCGCCAATATGATCGAGGTGAACCAAATTGTCTGAAGCCCCGCCCCGCACCCTGATCCCGGCAGCCGAGGCCGCCGCCACGCCCCCTTCCCCAGGTCGGCTTTCCGCGCTGCTGCTGGCGCATGGCACCATGCAACTCCGCTGGTATGCGCCGAAGGGCGAAGACCCCCAGACCCCGCATGAGCAGGATGAGCTTTACATCATCGCTTCCGGCACGGGCTGGTTCCGCCGTGGCGCGGAACGCGTTGCTTTTGCCCCGCATGACGCGCTGTTTGTGCGTGCGGGGGAGGCGCATCGCTTTGAGGATTGCTCGCCCGATTTCGCGACCTGGGTGATATTTTATGGCGCCAAGGGCGGGGAAGGCTGAGGCCCTGGCCCGCGCGCCCTGCTTTGCTATAAGCGCGCCCGATACTGAAGGAAAAAGCCATGGAACTCCGCGCCCGTTTCACCGATGCCTTGAAGACCGCGATGCTGGCCAAGGATACGGCCACCACCTCCACCATCCGCATGATCATGGCGAAGCTGAAGGATACCGATATCGCCGCGCGCAAGACGCCGCAGGACCCGGGTGTGCCTGATGATCAGATCATCGCCATGCTGCGCGGCATGGCGAAATCCCGGCGAGAGAGTGTGGATATGTACCGCCAGGGCAATCGCCCCGAATTGGTGGCGAAGGAAGAAGCCGAAATCGCCGTGATTGAAGGCTTCCTGCCGCAGCAGATGGATGATGCCGCCATGGCGGCCGCTGTTGATGCGGCGGTGGCGGAAGCGGGTGCTGCTTCCATCAAGGATATGGGCAAGGTGATGGCGGTGCTGAAATCCCGCCATGCCGCGGCGCTGGATATGGCCAAGGCCGGGCCGATGGTGAAGGCGCGGTTGGGGGGTTAACCCACTCCGCGCCCCGGGGCGCTTCAGTCGTTATCCAGCAAATCTTCCGCCAACACCACGATCTGCACGGCATAGGAAACATCGCCATCTTCCGCGTCGCGGTGGATGGTGCCGATGAATTCATTGCCGATTTTAAGCTCCACGCTGCCCTTGGGGCGGTCCGGCGCGGTCACCTGAATGCGGGGGTTGCTGAAAAGCTTACGCAGATGCGCCTGCACGGCGGCGCGTTCGGCGGGGGTCATGGTCGCGTTCCTTACAGAAGAAGATGCGCCCGGATAGCCGCCCTGCTGGCGCGGCGCAAACCCGCGCCGGGGCATCAAAAGCACTCTCCCTAATTATAGGGGGTGTTTTTTCGCGCGCCCGCCGGAGTCCACTTTTCCCACCAAAGGTATAGTCTGCCCCCTCGCCATGGCCCTGCCCCCCGGTTTCCTTGATGAGCTTCGCGCCCGCACGCCGCTTTCCGGCCTGATCGGGCGCAAGACACGGCTGACCAAGTCAGGCCGCAATTGGAAGGGCTGCTGCCCCTTCCATGGTGAAAAAACGCCGTCCTTCTATGTCTATGACGATCACTTCCATTGCTTTGGCTGCGGCGCCCATGGGGATGCCGTCAGCTTCGTCATGCGGGCCGAAGGCGCGCAATTCATGGAAGCGGTGGAACGCCTGGCCGGTGAAGCGGGGCTCGATGTCCCTAAACTCGCCCCCCAGGAAGCCGAACGCGCGCGCCGCACACGGGACCTGCACGCGGTCATGGAAGCAGCGATGGAGGCGTTTCAGCGCCGCCTCAAGCTACCCGAAGGCCGTGCCGCGCTGGATTACCTCCGCCGCCGTGGCCTGACCGAGGAAACTATCCAGGGCTTTGGCCTCGGCTGGGCCGGGGCGGGGCGCGGCACGCTGCAGGCGGACCTGAAACATGAGGCGGTGGAGACCGCCCAATTGATTGAAGCCGGTCTGCTCAAGCCCTCAGAAGGCGATGAAGCGCCGCGCGATTTCTTCTTCAACCGCGTCATGTTCCCCATCCGGGACCGGCGCGGGCGGGTGATTGCCTTTGGCGGGCGCATTCTGGGTGATGGTCAGCCTAAATACATCAACAGCCCGGAAACACCGCTATGTCGCAAACGCTATGCGCTTTACGGGCTGGATCGCGCCCGCGAAGGCGCCTTTCGCGGCGCGGCGGTGGTGGCGGTTGAAGGCTATATGGATGTAATCGCACTTCATCAGGCCGGCTTTACCGGCGCGGTGGCACCGCTTGGCACCGCGCTGACCGAAGATCAGTTGCAGGAATTATGGCGCCTGTCGCCCGAACCGGTGCTCTGTTTCGATGGCGATGCCGCCGGCGCCCGGGCCGCTGCCCGCGTGGCGGAAGCCGCACTACCCTTGATCAGCGCCGAACGGAGCCTGAAGCTGGCCACCCTGCCGGCGGGGGAAGACCCTGACACGTTGATTGGCAAGGGCGGCAAGGCGGCGTTTCAGACCGTGCTGGATGGGGCCCGCCCGCTATCTGAAGCGCTTTATGGCCTGTTGCTGGAAGGCCAAGCCATCGCAAGCCCGGAACAACGCGCCGCCGCCCGCAACCGCCTGATCGCCGCCGCCGCCACCATCAAGGACCGCGCGCTGGCCGGGGAATATCGCGCGGCACTGCTGGATCGGTTTTTTGCCGCCACGCGCGGGCGCCAGCCCGGCCGCGCCAGCCCGGCGCGCCAAATTGCCCGCCCTGCCCTGGCGGGAGCCGCGATCCGGTCTGCCCAGGCGCGTATTCTGCTGGCCATTCTGCTGCGTCACCCCTGGCTTCTGCCGCAAATCGAAGAAGCGCTTGGCCTGCTTGAACTGCCCGAAGGCCCGGCCCTTTTGCTGCAAAGCGCCCTTCTGTCATGGCGGAGTGACGAAACGCGCCTTGACTCTCAGGCCCTACTATCCCACCTCGCAAGTGAAGGTTTGTCGGAAGCTGCGGCCTGGGCGCTTGGCGCCGAGGCCCTGCCCCAAGCGGCGCGCCCCGATGCGCTGCCGCGCGAGGTAGAGGAAGGCTTTTGGCATTTCTTTCTGAGGCTGCGCGGAGAGGCTGCCTTGCTCGAAGACCAAAAGGCGGCGGCTGAGAGCTTTGCCGCAACTAATGATCCGGCGGCCCAGCAAAGGCTGATCCGCCTGACTGAAGCCCTTGGCGCGCTACGCCGGGGGGAAGATGCGGCCGATCTGGCCGAAGGTGCGGCGGCAACGCCATAATAGTAGGGGCTATTTGCGCGGGCATCCGGGGCGCCGGATGCCTTTCGCAGTTGAACGGAGTGGTAAGGCATGGCGACGAAAGCGGCGGCAGGGGCGGAACCGGTTGAAGCGCGCGACGAACAGGTTGAAGGCATGATGCTGGATACCCAATCGGCGGCGGTGAAGAAGCTGATCGCCCGCGGCAAGGAACGCGGTTACGTCACCGTGGACGAAATTAACGCCGTGCTGCCCTCAGAACAGGTATCTTCGGAAATGATCGAAGATACCATGGCGATGCTGAGCGAAGCCGGCATCACGGTATCTGAAGCTGAAGAAGCCGAAGAAGGCGAAGGCGCGCTGGTCAAGCCCGTCACACGCGGTGACGGCGAAGAAGAAGAAGAAGCCAGCGGCAATGTGGATGAGGAAAGCGTCGGGCGCACCGATGATCCCGTTCGCATGTATCTGCGCGAAATGGGCAGCGTTGAGCTGCTTTCGCGTGAAGGCGAAATTGCCATCGCCAAGCGCATTGAAGCCGGGCGCGACATGATGATTGGCGGGCTTTGCGAAAGCCCGCTGACTTTCAAGGCCATTCTGCGCTGGCATGAAGCGGTGCGCCAAACCCCGCCCCGCATGCTGCTGCGCGACATTATTGACCTGGAAGCAACGCAATCCGCCGGCAATCCTGAAGCCGCCGTTTCTGCGGCGGTGGAAGAATTCGAAGAAGGTGAAGAAGGGGAAGGCTTGGGCCTTTCGCTTTCTGCACTGGAAGAAAAGCTGAAGCCGGAAGTGCTGGCCACTTTTGAACAGATTGAAGCGGTTTACGGCAAGCTTTCCAAACTCAGTTCCAAGCGCATGGAGGCGTTTACCTCTGGCGAGGAATTGGCGACGCGTGGTGAGAAGAATTACGAAAAGCTGCGCAGTGAATTGATCACGCTGGTTGAAAAGGTGCAGTTGCACAATAACCGCATCGAAGAATTGGTGGACCAGCTTAAAACGCTCAATCGCCGCATGACCGTGATGGAAGGTCAGGTGCTGCGCCTGGCCGATAGCCAGAAGGTGAAGCGCGACGAATTCCTGGTCCAATGGCGCGGCAGTGAAATGGACCCTGCCTGGGTGGAACGCGTGGGCGCGCTGCCGGGCAAGGGCTGGAAGCCCTTCGTTGCGAAATACGGCGCGGAGGTTGAACAAATCCGCGCGCGCATTAGCGAAGTGGCGAATGAAACCGGCCTGCCGGTGGCGGAATTCAAGCGGGTTTACGCCACCGTATCGCGCGGCGAACGCGACATGACCCAGGCGAAGAAGGAAATGATCGAAGCCAATTTGCGGCTTGTGATTTCCATCGCCAAGAAATACACCAATCGCGGCCTGCAATTCCTGGATTTGATTCAGGAAGGCAATATCGGCTTGATGAAAGCGGTGGATAAATTCGAATATCGCCGCGGCTACAAATTCAGCACCTATGCGACCTGGTGGATCAGGCAGGCCATTACGCGTTCCATCGCGGATCAGGCGCGCACCATTCGCATTCCGGTGCATATGATTGAAACCATCAATAAGCTGGTGCGCACTTCCCGCCAGATGCTGCATGAAATCGGCCGGGAGCCTCAGCCGGAAGAACTGGCCGAAAAGCTTGGCATGCCGCTTGAGAAAGTGCGCAAGGTTTTGAAGATCGCCAAGGAACCGATCAGCCTGGAAACCCCGATCGGCGATGAGGAAGACAGCCATCTGGGCGATTTCATTGAAGACAAGAATGCGATCATCCCGATTGATGCCGCGATCCAATCCAATTTGCGTGAACAGACCACGCGCGTGCTGGCCAGCCTGACGCCGCGCGAAGAACGCGTGCTGCGCATGCGCTTTGGCATTGGCATGAATACGGACCACACGCTGGAAGAAGTGGGCCAGCAATTCAACGTCACGCGTGAACGCATCCGCCAGATTGAAGCCAAGGCGCTGCGCAAGCTGAAACACCCAAGCCGCAGCCGGAAGCTGCGGTCCTTCCTGGATAATTAATGGCTGGCGGGGGCGCGGCCCCCGTCACGCACAGGCGCTTGGAATTCCCTGCGCCTCACACCAGGCCATCGCCTCGGCTTCTGCTTTCTCATTGGCGGCGCGGAGCAGGCCCAGAAAGCTTTGTTCCGCCGCGCCAAGCGCGCGGCTCTGCAGCGTGATGATGCCAGAATGCATGGTGGACCAAGCTTCCCGCCAGCGAAGCGCCACCACTTCCCCGCGCGCGATCGGTTCCATCGCCAGACTAACGGGCAGGCCCATCAC
>CAIMVB010000118.1 GCA_903844785.1 uncultured Rhodospirillales bacterium
CCCAACCCATGAACGCCGCGCTGCCGAGATTGTGCGGGAGATGTGGCCGGAATTGCCAATCTCGCTTTCTTCCGAAGTCTCGCCCGAAATGCGCGAATGGGAGCGTTTTTCAACAACGGTCGCCAATGCCTATGTGCAGCCCTTGATGGCGCGCTACCTCAAGCAATTGGAATTGGGGCTGCGTGAAGCGGGGCTTGCCTGCCCGCTTTATTTGATGCTGTCCGGCGGTGGTCTCACCACCATTGATACGGCGGCGCGTTTCCCAATCCGCCTGGTGGAAAGCGGCCCAGCGGGGGGCGCGATATTCTCGGCCTTTGTCGCGCGGCAGCGTGGCTTTGATAAGGTGCTGTCTTTTGACATGGGCGGCACCACGGCCAAGGTTTGCCTGATTGCTGATTTCCGCCCGCAGGCGTCGCGCACGTTTGAAGTCGCACGTGTTGGGCGCTTCAAGAAGGGTTCTGGCCTGCCTTTGCGCATTCCTGTGATTGAAATGGTGGAAATTGGCGCGGGTGGTGGTTCCATCGCGCAGGTTGATAGCATGGGGCGCATTCAGGTTGGTCCTGAGAGCGCCGGCGCTGATCCCGGCCCCGCCTGTTACGGACGCGGCGGCACGCACCCGGCGGTGACGGACGCCAATCTTGCCCTTGGCCGCTACGATCCTGAGCTTTTCGCCGGCGGTGCGCTCAGGCTTTATCCGGATCAGTCACGCAAGGCGCTGGCCGAACATGTTGGCGGGAAGCTCGCACTTTCGGCCGATATGGCAGCGCTTGGCGTGGTGGAAATGGTGGATGAGAATATGGCCAATGCCGCGCGCGTGCATGCCATTGAAAGTGCTAAGAATTACGAAGGCCGCGTGGTGATTGCCTTTGGCGGCGGCGGCCCGGTGCATGGCTATCGCGTGGCGGAGAAAATCGGCGTGAAGCGCATGTTGGTGCCATCCGGTGCAGGCGTGGGCAGCGCGATTGGCTTCCTCCGCGCGCCGGTGGCTTATGAGGTGGTGAAATCGCTCTATCAGCGCTTCGGCAGCTTTGATATCGGTGCGGTAAATAGCCTACTGGCGGCGATGTCGCAGGAAGCGGCCGGCGTGGTGGCTGAAGGCGCCTTCGGCGCGCCGATTGAAGAAACGCGCATCGCCTATATGCGCTATGTCGGGCAGGGGCATGAGATTGCGGTGCCCATTCCACCCCGCGCCTTGACCGCGCAGGATGTGCGCGAGATTCGCGCGCTGTATGATGCGGAATATAGCCGCTTCTATGATCGCCCAGTGCCGGGTTCCGATGTGGAAATCCTTTCCTTTGCCGTCACGGTACGCACGGTAGAAGCGCATGTGGAACCGGCGTCGGCGGTGGCGGATGCGCCGGGGCCGAAGCCGGTGCGCGTGCAAATGGTGCGCGATACCGCCACCGGTGAAGTTTCCGAATGGCAGGTCTATGACCGGGAAGCGATGCAACCCGGCGCCATGGTGCAAGGCCCTGCCATTATCGCGGAAGCTGAAACCAGTACCTTGATTGGCCCCGGCTGGGTTTGCCGCATGGATGGGCTTGGGTATCTCGATCTGACGCAGGAGGCTGCACGATGAAGGAAACCGGCGCGCTGGCGACAATCCAACGCCAGATCCAATGGAACCGCCTGATTGCCGTGGTCGAGGAACAGGCGCAGACCATGATCCGCACCGCTTTCAGCACCACGGTGCGCGAAGCGGGAGACCTTTCCGCCGGCGTCTTTGATCTGCAAGGGCGCATGTTGGCCCAGGCCGTGACCGGCACGCCGGGCCATGTGAATTCCATGGCGGAATCAGTTGGCCATTTCCTAGCGAAATTCCCGGCGGCCAACATGAAGCCTGGGGATCACTACATCACCAATGATCCCTGGTTGGCGACTGGGCATTTGCATGACCTGACTGTGGTCTCACCTGCGTTTCGCGGCGGCAAGATTGTGGGGCTTTTCGCCAATACCGCGCATATCATTGACATTGGCGGGCTTGGCATGGGCCCAGAAGGGCGCAGTGTTTTTGAAGAAGGGCTCTATATCCCCATCGTCAAATGCTTCGATGCCGGCGCGCCGAATGAGACATTCTTCGATTTCATCCGCGCGGGGTCTCGCACACCGGTGGAATTGGAAGGCGATATCTATTCCCTTTGCGCCTGCAATGACGCCGGGTCCAAGCGACTTGTTGAAATGATGAATGAATTCGCGATGGATAGCCTGGACGATCTGGCAGAGTATATTTTTGAAGCCAGCCGCCGCGCGACCTTGCTTGAAATTGCCAAGCTGCCGCGCGGTACTTTCCGTTCCGACATCAAATCCGATGGCTATGAGGCGCCGGTGACGCTGAAGGCGGCCATGACCATCCATGAGGATCGGATTGTGGTGGATTATGCCGGGACCTCTGGCCTTTCCAGCCGAGGTATCAATGTGCCGCCGGCCTATTGCCGTGCCTATTCCTGCTTCGGCATCAAATGCGTCGTCGCACCCGAAGTCCCGAATAACTGGGCGAGCCTGGCACCTTTTGAGATGGAAATCCCCGAAGGTTCCATCCTGAATGCGCCGCGCCCTTATCCTGTCAGTGTGCGGCATGTGATCGGGCAATTGATCCCGGATTTGATGATGGGTTGTCTCCATCAGGCGGTACCGGGGCGCGTGAATGCGGAAGGGTCTTCGGCGCTGTGGAATCCGCCGCTGCGTGGTGGTTCTCAGGTCTCGGGCCAGGAAGCCGAGGTGGATGATTTTGAAATCATAACCTTCAATTCTGGCGGCACCGGCGCGCGCCCTGCCAAGGATGGGCTGGATGGCACGGCGTTTCCATCTGGCGTGCGCACCATGCCGGTGGAGGCGACCGAGAACGTCGCACCCGTGATTTTCTGGAAGAAGGAACTCCGCCCCGATTCCGCAGGTGCCGGCAAGACGCGTGGCGGCTTCGGCCAGATCATGGAAATCGGCGCCAAGGGCGATGCGGAATTCGCCGTGAATGCGATTTTCGATCGCGTCGCCAATCCACCCAAGGGCCGCGATGGCGGCGCGGAAGGTGCTGGCGGTTGGGTTGGCTTGAATGACCCGAACGGCACGGTGCTGCGTACCAAAGGCTTTCAAGTGATCCCGAAGGGTCGGCGGCTTTTGCTGAAACTGCCGGGCGGCGGCGGCATGGGTGATCCCAAGGCGCGCGATCCGGAATTGGTCAAGCGCGATGTGGCGGATGGGCTGATCACGGCCCATGCCGCGCGGGATATATATGGCGTTGAGGTGAAGTAAACCGAACCGATCAAGCGGCGCTTTTCCGAAAGCGCCGCCTGTGTCGCGGTCAAAGCTCAGCTTGCGGCGTTTAATTCCTGCCGCACCAGATTGACCCAAAACGCCACGCCATGGGGCAGGGCGGCATCATTGAAGTCATAAAGCGGCGTATGCAGCGCATGTACGGCACCATCCGGCGCGGTGCCATTGCCCATGAAGACAAAGGCGCCCGGCTTGGCGCGCAGCATGAAGGCGAAATCCTCGCCACCCGTCACCGGAGTCATTTTGGCATTCACCGCCGCGTCACCCACCAGGCCACGCGCGGTATCGGCCATGATGGCGGTCTCCCGCGCATGGTTGATCAGGGGGGCGGCATTCCACCAGATGGTGGTCTCGGCGCTGGCGCCCTGCATGCGGGCGGTGAAATCCGCGACTTCGCGAATGCGGTCTTCCAGCATTTTCTGCATGGCGGGGTTGAAGGCGCGCTGCGTGCCGCCGACCACGATTTCTGACGGCATCACATTCAGCGCATCCACCGAGCCGCCGGAGATATGGCCGACGCTTATCACAACGCTTTCCAGCGCCGGCACATTGCGGCTGACAATGCTTTGCAGTGCGGTGATAAAATTCGCCTGTGCGATGGTGATGTCACTCGCCAAATGGGGGGAATTGCCGCCATGGCCGCCAGTGCCGCGAAATTGCACCTTCCAGCGCCCGGAACCGGCCATCATTGGGCCTTCGCACAGCGCAAAATGGCCAAGCGGCAGTCCGGGCATATTGTGCATGCCATAGACTGCATCGCAGGGGAAACGTTCAAACAGCCCATCATCCAGCATGGCTTGCGCGCCGCCCCGGCCTTCTTCGGCCGGCTGGAAAATGAAATGCACCGTACCGGCGAAATCGCGATTCTGCGCCAGGATTTGCGCCGCGCCCAGCAACATGGCGGTATGCCCATCATGGCCGCAGGCATGCATCTTGCCAGCGTTTTGTGATGCATAGGGAAGATTGGTCGCCTCCGTCAGCGCCAGTGCATCCATATCGGCGCGAAGCCCAATCGCCCCTTGGCCCGGGCGCTTGCCGCGCAGCGTGCCCACCACGCCCATGCGGCCAATGCCTTCCGTGGTTTCCATGCCAAGGCTGCGCAAGCGTGCCGCTACCAGCGCCGCGGTGCGGGTTTCTTCCATGCCCAATTCAGGATGGGCGTGGATGTCCTTCCTGATGGCGATCAGTTCCGGCAGGATCGGCGCGATTTCCTGCGTAACGGTCTCGTCTGTCATGCGGCTTCTTTCTTACTTAAGTGGGGAATCTTACTGACATTAGAAATCAGGTTGCCGGCAGGGCTTCACGTTCAACGGGCTGAGGCAGGGTTTCGCCCGGTTCCGCAATTAATTGCAGCCAGCCGCGCAAATGGCGCCTTACCTGATATTCGAATTCGATATTGAGATCCTGCCCGGCCAGCTTCACCACACGCTCGGCCAAGGCCGCGCGTTCTGTATCGTCGCGCACCGGGCCGGTCAGGTCGCGCCTGACCTCTGCCGTGGCGGAGCCCACCACGCCATCCTCAGCAGAAAGGACTTCCAACTGGCAGCGCATAACGCAACGAAAGTTCTCTGAAGCCGGGTTGAAGACGCCGCCGGCCGCGGCGATGTCGCGCGTGAGGCGTGCGGTCTGGATGGAGAAGCGCGCCGTCCCCGCACCACCCGCCGCGCTCAGCCTTTCGCGGGCCATAAGCAGCATGATATCGGCAGGCGGCAGGGGGGCTGGTTGCGCCACCAGCAGGGCTGTTCCGATATCGGCTTCCTTGATCTCCAGCGCGCTGACCTTGAGGCGCAGCGGCGTCAGATGCCCGTAGCTGGGCGGACCTGGCGGCACATAGGGGTCGGCTTGTTCAGTCGCACAGGCAGCAAGCAGGGGAAGGGCCAAGAAACTGCGGCGTTTTGTCAGCAAAGACATGGTTAATTTCCTGCATTGCGCCCAGGCAGCTTGGCGCGATCAAACCGGAAGTCATAATTGCAGAATTCGCAGGTCATGGTGACGGTGCCCTCATCGGCCATGTGGTCCAGATCATCGGTGTTGAAGCCGCCTAGCACATTCAATAGGCGTTCGCGCGAACAGCGGCAGCCATAGGAAAGCGGCTTTGGGCGATCCAGCCTGAGCCCTTCGGCATGGAACAGTCGATGCAACACCTGCTCGCCCGAGAGCGTGTCATCCAGCAACTCCTGCGTACTGATGGTCCGCGCCAGGATGGTGGCTGTCTGCCAGGCTTCCTGCTGTTGTTCCTGATCCATCTGTTGTTCCAACCCGCCGGCACCGGCTACGCGTTCCAATAGCAGCGCGGAAGCCCGCCAACCCGCCGGCGTTTCTTCGCAGGCGAGTTTCAAATAAGTATCAAGTTGTTCCGAATTGCGGAAATACCCGCTGGTCATCTCCGTCAGCGTTTCGCCTTCAATCGCGACAATGCCCTGATAGCGATCCATATCCGGCCCCTGGTCACAGGTGAAGGCAAGATAGCCCTTGCCGAGTAGTGTTGCGGCGGAAGGCGCTTGAAGCGCCGAAAAGCCTTCCTGATTGACCTTGGCATAGCCGCGCAAGGCGCCGGCATGGGTGCAATCCGCCAGCAGCATGGAAAGCGGGCCATCGCCCTTGGCCTGCAGGCTAAAGGAGCCTTCAAATTTCAGCGCGGCGGCCAAGCCTGCCGCCAGCGCCATGGCTTCACCGGAGAGTTTTGCAATTTCCGGTTGATAATCATGTCGGCGGAGTAGGGCGTCCGCGAGGGGGCCCAGGCGTACCAAACGGCCCCGAACAGGCCTTTCGGCCAGATGAAAGGGTAAAATAGCCCTGGGAACCACAAGATCTGGAACGGGCGGGCGGCCGAAGGCATCGAACATGGGGCCTTCGGCTTTTTCCGGTATCTGCGACACGTGACGTCCTTATCCAATCTTGAGGAGAATGGGCCGAATATGGCGGCTCAACGAAAAACGCGAGTGCCCCTTCCCCTTCGGGGTATTAGGGGCCAGTTTATAGTCGAAATCCGGGGGATGTGTCTTGGCCGAAATTTGGGAGTCCTGGGGGCATTATGCCTATCTGGGGGCGTTTATTTGGGCTTTTTTTGAGGGCGAAACCTTTGTTCTGGCCGCATCAGCCCTCGGCGCAGCGACGGGGGCGGTGAACCCATGGTGGCTTTTGTTTTCCGTATGGTTCGGTTCATTCCTGGGCGATCAAACATGGTTCACGCTGGGGCGCCGGTACGGGCCCCGGATTGTTCGGCGGATCAAGGGCGCTGAAGAAAAAGTTGCCAAGGTCAACGACCTTTTGAACCGTTACGGTACTCTATTCATCCTGAGCTTCCGGTTTCTCTATGGCATCCGCAACGTGGCATCCGCTGCTTGTGGCTTGGCTGGGCTGAACTGGGCCCGCTTTGCGGTACTCAACTTCATCGCTGCAGGCATTTGGGCCAGCAGCTTCGTGGCAGCGGGGTGGTTCCTCGGAACGCTGATTGGTCCGGACCGTTTGGGGTGGGCTATCGCGGGCATTGCGCTTTTTGTGCTGGCTTTCTTTGTGGTCAGGCAATGGTATCGGCGTTCGCGTCGTCTGCCGGCGGATCAGGCCTAAGGCGATGGCGTAGCAAGCTCACGACAGGCCGTGGCTTCTGATTTTTGGGATGGGCTTGTTCGGCGCGAGAATACCTCATGCCAGACGTCGGGATAAAGAACTTCTTCTTTTTGCTTTATTTGTAGGAATGAACTTCCTTTTAATGTGATATTCGGGGAAGCCTTACTTGGGGTTGTCCTGTCATCCGCTCCGCGCCAGCATGGCTTACGGTTTTTGGCGAAGGGCGCGATTTTTCTGATGGAAGTTGCACAACATATCGTGGATGGTCTGGCCGGCGCGATTGGCAATACACCGCTGGTCCGACTGCGCCGTGCAAGTGAATTGACTGGGTGCGATATACTCGGCAAGGCGGAGTTCATGAATCCTGGCGGTTCGGTAAAAGACCGCGCCGGACTTGGTATTATTGCAGACGCTGAAGCGCGTGGGGCTTTGGCGCCCGGCAAGCCAGGCACGATCGTTGAAGGTACCGCCGGCAATACCGGTATTGGCATTACCTTGGTTGCCAATGCACGTGGTTATCGCAGCATCATTGTGGTGCCTGAAACCCAAAGCCGAGAGAAACTCGATTTTCTCCGCATGATTGGTGCAGATCTACGCTTGGTACCGGCAAAGCCATTCTCTGATCCAGGCAATTATGTGCATTACAGCCGCCGATTGGCCGAAGAACTTGGCGCGGTCTACGCGAATCAGTTCGACAACCTCGCCAATCGCGCCGTGCATGAGGCAACCACTGGGCCCGAGATTTGGGCGCAAACTGCAGGTGAGATCGACGCCTTTACCTGTTCCTGCGGCACAGGCGGCACCCTGGCCGGCATAGCGCGCGCGCTGAAGGCGCGTGGGCCAGCAACGCGCATTGTCCTGGCGGACCCGATGGGTAGTTCGCTCTATTCCTGGATCAAGACGGGTGAACTGAAGCCTGAGGGCAGTTCCATCACCGAGGGTATTGGCCAGGCCGCGCGCGTGCCAGGGAATTTGATTGGGGACCGGAACCTGATCGATGACGCGGTGCAGGTGACTGATGAGGAAGCCCTGGAGCAGGTGTTTGATCTATTGGTCCATGAAGGCATTTGTATTGGTGGGTCAGCAGGATTGAACGTTGCCGCTGCGATTAAAGTTGCGCGCCAAATGGGGCCCGGACACCGCATTGTGACCATCCTGTGCGATGGTGGGGCGCGTTACCAATCCAAGCTGTTCAATCCGGAGTTCTTGCGTGAGCGTGGCCTGCCTATCCCTGCTTGGCTTGCATGAGGTAGCGCAGTGGTGATGGAAATTATCGAAATCGGCCGCAGCATCCGCGCGCGCGATCCCGCGCGGCCTTCTTGGCCCGAGACGGTTTTTTGTTATGCCGGCCTCCATGCCGTCATGTGGCACAGGCTTGCCCATGGGCTGTGGCGGCGTGGTTGGCGGGGCGCAGGCCGCTTTGTTTCGCATCTCAGCCGCTTTTTAACCGGCATCGAAATCCATCCTGGCGCGACTATTGGCCGGCGTTTGTTCATCGATCACGGCATGGGTGTTGTTATTGGCGAAACTGCGGAAATTAGTGATGACGTCCTGATTTATCATGGCGTCACGCTGGGCGGTTTGTCAGGTAGCCCTGGCAAAAGGCATCCAACCATCGCTTCGCATGTTTCCATTGGTGCTGGGGCACAGGTTTTGGGGCCTATAACGATAGGGCAGGGGGCACGGATTGGTGCGAATGCCGTTGTCACGCGCGATGTCCCAGCAGAATGCACTGTTGTCGGCATACCGGCGCGGCCACCTGCGGGGACAACCTGCGCTGACCCATTTCTGGGCTATGGGCTGAGCAATACTGAGGATGATCCGGTGGGCGACCAGATCGCTGCGCTGCGGGCTGAACTTGCCGGTCTTCGTACACGCCTGGCCGCATTGGAAGGACAGAAGCCCGGCAGTCCTTAGCGGCGCTTGCTGGCAGGAAAGCCTGCGGCGCGCTTTTGTTCTGACCACCCATATTTGACCACAACCTTAAGGGAAGCCGCGGCGTCCCTGCCTTGGCCTCTGACGGGCAAGGGCTTATGTCAGAAGGCATGGGGCGTGGTTCTGCGCCCTGTCCCGTCTCTGCTGGGTTGAGCAGGCCTGGAGCGGTTTATGAAAGCTGACGAGCGTTTGAAAGCGATGATGGAGGATGGGATCACCCTTCGTCGCTATGTGGCGACCGAAATGGCGCCATTGGTCTTTCAAGCGATAGATCTATGCGAAGCCGCCTTGCGCAGTGGCGGGAAGTTGTTCTTTTGCGGTAACGGCGGCAGCGCGGCCGATGCGCAGCATTTGGCGACCGAATTGCTGATACGCCTCAGATCTCGGGTTGAACGACCCTCCTGGCCAGCGATTGCGCTGACGCTTGATCCGGCGGCTCTGACAGCGGGCGGCAATGATTATGGCTTTGAGGATGTCTTTGCGCGGCCCTTGTCCGGGCTTGGTCAGAGGGGCGATGTCCTTTTCGGTATCACGACGTCGGGTCGCTCGCCGAATGTGATCAAAGCGCTGCAAGTGGCGCGCGATATGGGCATTGGTACCATCGGTTTTTTGGGCGGTGATGGTGGTGCGGCCGCAGCGCTTTGCGATGTCGCCTTGATCATACCAAGCAGTGAGACGGCGCGCG
>CAIMVB010000119.1 GCA_903844785.1 uncultured Rhodospirillales bacterium
GCGAAACCTCAAAATTCTCCTGCCCTTCCTGTAGGCGGCGGGCCTGGACATCCAACGCAATGTCAACCTTCGGCGCTTCGCGCAGATTGATGAAGATTTGCGGCGCGCCCGGCACTTCGAAGGACAAATCCTTAGTGTATTGCAGATTGAGCGTGATGGGGCTGGGCGCCATGGGCGCCGGACCATTCGCAGGCGGGGTGGTGGTTTGTTCTGACATGACAAAGCCTTTCAAAACGGGGGCGGACAAGGCCGCTTATATGCGCCGGGCGGTAGCACGCGGGGGGCGGAGCGGCAAACGACGGCTGTCTTTAGGCCCGACGAGGTAGTTGTGCTGATAGCTGCCTGGGACGTCCCGTGGGTACAATTCCGAAGGAACGGTGCGCCATAGGCCTTTCGATGGCCACCGGTCAGGCAAAGTCGGCGCCCGTGAAGCAGATAGGTTTGGCACCGGTATTCGAAAAAACATTGTCGAATCAGTTATTTGAAAGACTTTGAAAGACACGAAATTCGAAAGACACCCACAATCTGAGAGCTAAAATGCCCACAAAATACGATCTTATTACCCGAAATATGAGTCTGTTATATCCTTTTTCAGATACTAAAATACCCTTTTTAGAATATCATAACACCCTTCATTTCGGGGCTTCATACCCAATTAAGGGAAAGCGCAACCGGCCTGTCTGCGGTAAAAGCGATCCATCAACCCGGAGACAGCCACATGTCCGAAAAAGGCATCTTTGAGCACCAACCACCGATGTCCCAGCATGCCATCGCACGCACACAGCAGCGCGGGGTCCGCCGCGATGTGATCGCACTGCTGATGGCGCGCTATGATGTTGAACGGCTTGTTGGCAGTGGCTGCACCGCCCTGTCATGCAGCCGGGCCGCCGTCGCGAAAGCGCGGGAGGAAGGTGCGGCACCGAGCATGGTTGAACGCCTGACCGGCCTTGTGCTGGTGGTTGCGCCAGATGGCACAATCGTCACCGTGCAAAATTATGAAACACAGTTCGCGCGCTATCAGCGCGGCTATGCGCGCCTCAGTGCGCGGGAGAGGGCACGGAAGGCCGAACGCCGCCGCCGCGGTGGAGGCCAGCGATGAGCGACATTATTCCCTTCCCTGCACCGGCAGACACTGAGGCACGGATGCGCCGCGTGGAGGAAGTCAGACGCGAACGTGAAGAGCAGGCACGCCTTGATGCGTCGCGCCTTGAAGACCGCCGTATGCTGCTTGAAAGGGCACGAAAAGCCCGCACTGAACGCAAGAAAATGTCGGCCTTGACCGAGCGGCGAAGTGTTGCGCGCAACCTTTGGGAGATTCTGGATCGGCTTGAAAAAGGCCCGATTGGCATTCGGAAGGTTGCCGTTCTGATCGCTGCGGGCAAAGCGCAGGAGGGCGATTCGACCAAGCACCTGGAACGCTATGCCCTGCGTCCAGGATTATCCGAAGCCGATGAAGCCAAGAGAAGTAAGCGGCTTGTGCAAGCCGTTCGGGTATATGTTGAAATCGCTCGGAAGGCAGCAGAACTGGCAGGGTCAGACCCGGATACTGCGGAACTCGAAGTTTTGCAGGGATCACGCTATCTTTCTGACCTTCCCCCTGAACGCCCGGATGACCCCGATGCGCGCGCTGCGGATGTAATTGCAGAAGCCCTTCGCCGGATGACCGATCGTTTAAGTCAAAGATTCAACCTCCCGCAGTTTTTTGAAAACTGTGAGCGGAACCGCTTGATTCCAGCAGAAACATCCGACGCGGAATTTTCGTTCATATCCGCCGCGTGCGTATCGCTGAAGACGGTGACCTTACCCCATAAGATCAAGATCGCGGTGGATGAGCGCGCGATTGAGTGGTCGCTTCTAGAAACACTTAAGAGATGTCCAGGCGTTTACTTGGGATCAGTTTTCGCTGGAAAAGGGTTTAAGGCCAGAGCGCAGGGGGATATTTTTCAATACTACTCTTACCTGGACGCTGTAGCCCCCGCCCCAAAACGACCGCGCGCCCCCTTGCCCGACGACTACGACGCCGCCCTTAATAAACTGTCACTCGATGAACAGGCTGCTTTGCGCAGTGGTCAGCCAGAGCCCGAATTCAACAATGCGCCTGAATACCAGGAAGCCGAACACAAATTCTGCGAGGGTCTGACAGCCCCGCAAAAGCCTGCTCCGAAACCCATGCATGCACCTGTGGCACATGCGCCAGCTAATGCACTGTCTGGGCATACTGAACTCCCAATCCGATGCCTTTTGACTTGGGACTTATCACTTATCTTGGCGCCGCTCGGTCCAGCCGGAACAATTGTTCCCGTTTTAGTGCGCCGCGCGATGACACGTGTAAAGCCCGCTGAACTAGTATTCATCTCGTGCCCAGATGCAGAAGAGCCAATTTATTTCAGTCCAGAGATAACACTCGGTGAGTGTCAAGGTCATTTGGAGCCTGGCCATTCGTCATGGAGCTTAACAGCCGATGAGAGGGTGAATGTAGAAAGTATATATCATGGCTATTCCGGCGACGATGAGGCACATGAGTATATGAAAAATTTGATGGCGCTTGAAGTCGAGCCGCCATTAGAAAAAAACCAAGCAGAGCTGCAAAAAGCCAGCAGTGAAATTCTTGCTGAATTCGCAAATCTGCCACTTTTCTTTCGCTATTTCGAGGCTGAAAATTCAAAATTTTCATTTGTTGCGCGGTATCAGACTGATGAACGGCAGAATAGCGAAGAATATTTTTTTCCTAATGTAATCGAAATGGATACTTCACAACCGACTGTCGCGGCTGAGGGTACCATTTTTGCGCGATTGGAACGTTGGATACGAGGCGATCTTGAAGGGTATGAAAGAATAGGCAGTTCAACTCTTGAGGAGGAGCTGGCGCACCGAATTGAAAAGCTGGTTAGTGCTTGTGAAGCAACGCTAACCGAGGCGCGGCGGCGCCTTGATTTATTGCTTCATCAGGATGATCCGGAGAGTTGAGATTAGATCGCGTCCTACCGAATTAAATGCCGACGTGGAAATTGGAGCAAAGTTGGCAATGGTGCCTTCTCCAGGACTAGGCATGCACTACCTTACATCCGACCCACGGCTGCCCAAGGCCTTACCTGCCAGCCCCGCCACCCGGCTCAAAAAATTGCGGATGGTTGAACTGGAACATGCGCGCATTCAGCGCCAGCCCGGTTTCAATCTGGGTCAGCGTCACCCGGGTTTCCCGCCCCTGCGCGTCCAGCACCGCCCATTGCCGCAATTCCATGGGTTCCGGCTGGAACACCAGGGTCAGGGATCCCTCTCGCGGGTCACGGGTACGGAACAGGGTCAGGCGCAGAAACCCGCCATCGCGCTGGATGCGGCTGATGGTGACATCCCCGGCCAGCCGGATTTCCGGGCGCAGCAGCAGCCCAAGCGGTGTCGCATTGGTCGGCAGCGTGGTGGGCGCCTTTAATTCCCGGTCATAGAGCAAGAATTGGCTGCCATCCGCCACCAGCAGCAAGGGCTCGGGCGGGTCATAATCAAAGCGCATCCGCCCCGGCCGGGAGATAAAGGCCCAGCCTTGGGCCGAGGCGCCATTTTGCGCAATTTGGAGAAACCGCGCCCGCAGCGTGGTCAGCCGGTTCAAATAGGCCTCCACAGCCGCGATATCGCGCTGGTCACGTTCGGAAAGCGCCGCCGCCTGGGGCTGCGCCAGGGCAGGGATCGGCAGAAGCAGGGGGGCGGCAAGCAGGGCGCGGCGGAACATGGCTTTCATGTGGACTGCCTGGCAGCAAAGGGGAAGGCCCCCGGCGCTTGCCTGATCCCGGCCCGCTGTTAGCTTGCCCC
>CAIMVB010000120.1 GCA_903844785.1 uncultured Rhodospirillales bacterium
AGCCTGGCCATGACACAATCCCTGGCAGATCTGACGCTGGTTGGAACAAGCGGCAATAATATTCTGAATGGAGCCGGCGGGAACGACACCATTTCCGGCTTGGCGGGCCACGATGTCTTGGCCGGCTTTGCTGGCGCGGATTTGCTTGATGGTGGCCTGGGCAATGACCAGCTTAACGGCGGAGCTGGCAATGATATTCTGATTGGTGGCGCGGGCCGTGATGAAATGACCGGCGGGGCTGGGGCTGATTTATTTCGCTTTCTTGCGCTGTCCGATAGTGCTGTCGGGGGTAACCGGGATCGGATTATTGATTTCAAGCGCAATGAGTTGGATCAGATTGATCTGGCGGCCATTGATGCGAATACGCTTATGGCCGGTGATCAGGCCTTTGCCTTCATTGGTACCGCTGCTTTTGGCCGGGTGGCAGGGCAAATGCGCTTCAGTGCCGGGTTATTGCAGCTTGATGTGAATGGCGACGGTCGCACAGACATGGATGTTGCGGTGCAAGGGCTATCATCCATGCTGGCCAATGATTTTGTTCTCTAGCTGCCTACTAGCCAATATCTATCGGCTTTGAGGGAGTTTTCGGGGGGTAGGGGCTAAAGAACCATCTAAAGGAGCCGTCAAATCATTGGCCAAACTTCGCGCATCCGGGCATGATGGCGCCGCCTTGCCATCATTGAAGGTTTGCCATGCCGTATCGACGTATCCTGGCCGCCATTTGCCTCAGTCTTGTTGGCCTATTGGCCGCGCCTGCTTTGGCACAGCAAGGGGACCCTTCCTTCAATCTGGTCAATCGGTCCGGGCGCCTGATTTTTGAGGTTTATGCGTCACGCGCCACGGATCAGGATTGGGGAAGTGATCGTCTTGGCGATAAGTCCCTGCCCAATGGGCGGAGCTTTACGCTGCGCCTGCCGCAAGGGCCCTGCATGTGGGATTTGCGCGTGGTTTATGAACGCGCGGGCGGCCCCACCGAAGACAAGCGCAACATCAATCTTTGCGCGGTGACGGAAGTGGTGTTTGAAGGCAGGCAAACGGGCCAGGGGCAGCAGGCGCAACCGCGCCCACAACCCGCGCCGCCGCAGCGTGGTGCACCTTCCGGCCCCACCGGCAATCCTTCCTTCAACTTGGTCAATCAATCCCGCGTGGCGGTGATGGAAGCCTATGTATCACTTTCCACGGAACAGGAATGGGGGCCAGACCGGCTTGGCAATGATACGGTGCCAGCGGGGCGGCATTTCGCCATCCGCCTACCGGAAGGCCAGTGCCTTTATGATGTGCGCTTTGTTTACGAAAACGGCCAATCTGATGAACGCCGCCGCGTGAATCTTTGTGAGGTCACCAATCTGATCCTGCCACTGCCGCGACAATAGGCCGGATCAAACTGGCAGCGTCACATCCAGATTAAGCGTGGCATCGCACAGCGCGGTTGCACCGGGCGGTAGCACCAGCGTGCACTCGCGTTCTTCGATCAGCGCTGGGCCTTGGACGCTTTCGCCGGGGCGCAGCGCCAAGCGATCCAAAACCGGCGTTTCAACATAAGCGCCGCCAAACCAGGCGCGGCGCGTGCCGCGATGCAAGGCGCCCTCCGTTGCTGTGCCTTGCTGCGTGAGGTCCAGCACTGGGCGCGGGCCTGCGACGATCACCTGCCAGGAAACGCATTCCACCGGCAGCGCTGGTTCCGTGCGGCCGTAAAGCGCCAGATAGGCGGCTTCGAATTTGGCGCGTAGCGTTGCGGCATCGCCTTGCGCGATGGCCTCGGCGGGGATTTCCGCTTCCACCTGAAAGCCTTGCCCTGCATAGCGCATGGCGCCCAGAATGCGCGCGCGCGCGGCTTCTGGTGCAACACCCGCCGCTGCTGCCATGGCTTTGCCTTGGGCTGTCATGGCGCCGATCATCTCCCGCAATCGAGCGAAATCCAGGCCAACTAAGGGCGCTACCCAGCCTTGCACAAAGGCGAAGGAAATCGGCGCGGCGAGGAAACCAAAAGCGGAAGCAACACCCGCGCCAAGCGGCACGATGATGCGCTTCAGGCCAAGCTTCATGCCGATATGGCAGGCATGCACCGGCCCCGCGCCGCCAATCGGCACCATCGCATAAGCATCAATGCGCTTGGCTTTTTCCAACGCGTGAATCGCCGCTGCCTGCGCCATATTGCCATTGACGGTTTCATGTATGGCCCAGGCCGCTTCCGGCACGGAAAGACCGAGCGGCTTGCCGATATGTTCGGCCAGCGCCGCTTCCGCCGCCGCGACCTTCAGCTTCATCGCGCCGCCCAGGAAACTTTCAGCGCCCAGATAACCCAGCACCAAATCCGCATCCGTCACGGTGGGGCGCGCGCCGCCAAGCCCGTAGCAAGCGGGGCCAGGATCGGAACTGGCACTTTCCGGGCCCACACGCACCAGGCCGAGTTGATCAACCCGCGCAATTGAACCGCCACCTGCGCCGATTTCGATCATGTCAATGACCGGCACCTTGAGCGGCAATCCGCTGCCCTTGCGGAAGCGGTCCACGCGCGCGACTTCGAAATCCAGGCTGCGCTGCGCTTCGCCACTATCAATCAGCGCTGCCTTGGCGGTGGTGCCGCCCATATCGAAGCAAAGAATATCACGTGCCCCCGCCGCTGCGCCATAAATGCCTGTGGCTTCCACGCCGCCCGCCGGGCCGGATTGCACAAGGCGAATGGGGTGACGCGCGGCGGTTTCCTCCGCGACTGTTCCGCCATCAGACAACATCAGGAATAGCGGGCCGGTCAGGCCGAAGCCGCGCAGGCCATCACTCAATCGGCGCAGATAGCGTTCGAACACCGGCTGCACATAGGCGTTGCAGACGGTGGTGGAGGCGCGTTCGTATTCGCCGATCTCCGGCACAACTTCGGATGAAAGGCATACCGTGAGATCAGGCGCTTCTTCAGCCAGAATTTCCCGCATGCGCGCTTCATGCGCTGGGTTGCAGAAGGCGTGCAGGAAACACACCGCCACTGCTTTCGCGCCGGCATCGCGCAAGGCGCGCGCCGCTTCGCGTGCGCTGGCTTCATCAAGCGCTTCACGCACGGAACCATCGGGCAGCAAGCGTTCCGCGACACCAAGGCGGCGATGGCGCGGCACAAGTGGCTCAGGCACGCGCATGAACAGATCATAGGTATCGTGGCGAAGTTCCGTGCCGATTTCCAGAATATCACGGAACCCTTTGGTGGTGATCAGCCCCGTAGGCACGCCGCGCCTTTCGATCAGCGCATTGGCGACCAGCGTGGTGCCATGGATCACATGGCGTACCTCATCCGCCCGCGCGCCGGTGCGCGCCAGTAAATCGCGCACGCCTTCCAGCACCGCTTCTTCAGGCGCATGCGGTGTGGTGAGGATTTTGCCATTGAAGATGCGCCCATCGCGGGAATCGAGCATCACCAAATCCGTGAAGGTGCCGCCAATATCAACACCAATGCGCCAAGGGGCCGATTTCATGGCGTGACATAGCCTTCCTTGATATCGCGGATGATGGCGGCGGGGTCGCGTTCAGCCACTAGCCCCATGCCGCCGCCGCCAGGCGTTTCATAGGTAATGACATCACCAGGTTGCAGCACAATGCGCGCCTTGGCGGCCACAGGCTTGCCATTCACCAAATCTCGCCCGCCGCGCCCGGCTTCGCCGCCCAATACACCGCGGGGCGGGTGCTGCACGCGTTCATGGCGATAAGTGGCCGTGACCGGTTTTTCGCCAACCACTTCGAAGGATAAGCGCTGAGACAGCCCCCCGCGTGTGCGCCCCGCGCCGCCGGAATTGGGGATGAGTTCCTTTTCTGTCATCAACATCGGCACGGCGTTTTCGAATTGCTCCACCGCTTGAGTCGCGACATTAGATGGGAAGGAAAGACAGGCCGGGCCATCATGCTGCGGCGCGGCGCCATGGCCACCATTCATGAAGAACATGCGCACATAGCGGCGGCCTTCGGCATTCTCCCCAGTGAAATACACATTCCAAAGCGGGCTGCCGCTTTCTGCAATCACGCGATCTGGGATGAGTTTCGCGAGTGCCGCCAGCACCAGCATGGGTAAATAATGGCCGGTCAGGTGCCGCCCCCAAACCGGCGCCGGGCGGCGCGGATTCACAATGGAACCCTCCGGCGCGATGAAAGTAATGGGGCGGAAAGAGCCGTCATTATTGGGCGTCGCTGGATCAAAAGCGCATTTCACCGCGTAATTGGAATAGGCGCGGGTGAAATTCAGCGGCGCGTTCACCGGGCGCGCAATCTGCCCATCCGTGCCGGTGAAATCCAGGATCAGATCGCTGCCCTTGATCGTCAGTTTCAGGCGAATGGTGACAGGGTGTTCAAAACCATCGGCAGTGACTTCATCTTCCACCACACCATCTGGCGCGGCGGCAATCGCATCACGCATCGCACGTTCGGAACGGGTGAAGATTTCACCTGCCAGCGCATCCAGATCATCAATGCCTTCTTCGGCCATGATGCGCGCCAGGCGTTTTTCCGCCTGTTCATAAGCCGCGAATTGCGCGCGGATATCACCAAGCGTTTCATCCGGCTGGCGCAGATTGGCCTCCATGAAGGCAATTACATCCTCATTTTCCACGCCGCCTTTCAGGATGCGGGTGATGGGGATGGTGAGGCCCTCTTCCCAGGAATCGCGCGCATCTACGGAAGGCGCGCCGCCGATATCGGTGGAATGAAAGGTACTACCCAGCCAGGAAATCACGCGGCCCTTGGCGAAGATGGGCTTGATCATGGTGATGTCATTCAAATGGCCGGTGCCGTAATAGCCATCATTGGAAATCAACACATCGCCAGGCGAAAGCCGTTCCACCGGGTAGCGTTGCAGCATGACCGCGAGTGTGCGCGGCATGGTGCCCACAAAGGAGGGAACAGAGCGTGATGATTGCGCGAATTGCCGCCCGGCGCTGTCCATCAGGCCAATCGCCATATCCCAATTGTCACGCACGACGGAGGAGAAGGAGGTACGGACAAAACTCTGCGCTGTTTCATCCATCAGCCCGGCAATGCGCTGCCAGGCGGTGCCAAGCCGAAGGGCGGAAAAGCTGGACATGAACTCTCCTTCAGCCGCGCATGGCTTGTAGCTGCGCGGCATAGCCTGCGGGATCAACGGTAACGTCGATCAGGCTTGGGCCTTTCAGCGCAAAAGCGGCATCGAGCGCGGTGATGTATTCTGCTTCCGTGCTGGCGCGGAAACCGGTGGCGCCAAAGCCTTCAGCAATCGCGGCAAAATCCGGCCGCGCCCAGCGCACGCCTTCAGGCGGCAATTGCCGCTGCTGCTGCTTGATATCAATCAGCGATAGCGCGCCATCATTGAAGACAATGGTGATGCAGGGCGCGGCCGCTTCAGCGGCCGTGGCAAGTTCCGCCACGCACATCATCAGCCCGCCATCGCCGGTAAAGGCGATGGCGCCATCAGCAGGGTTATCCAAAGCAGCGGCCAGCGCGGCAGGCAAGGCAAACCCCATGGAGGCAAGCCCGTTGGAAATCAGTATATCGCGCGGTGCCATACATTCCCAGAAGGCGGTTGCCGAGAACATATGCGCGCCCGCATCCACGCTGATGCGCGGACGTCGCCCGGCGCGCCGTGCTGCTTCCTGTGCCAGCGTCACGATCCGCGGCGGCGCCACACCGCCCGAGCCTTGCCAGGTAAGCGCGGCGCGCATGGTATCTCGATGCCCGGCAATCACCGCGCCATCCCAGGCGCTGCGTTTGGCGCCTTGCACCAGCGCAGTGAAGCACGGCGCCAAAGCGCCATGCAGTGATGCGGTGGGGGTGACGTAATGCACCGGATGCGCGCGCAGCCCGATATCCAAGACCGGCGCGCTATAGCGCCAGGGTTGCAGGATCAGTTCCACTGGATCGAGACCCGCGAGGATGATCAAATCCGCATCCTGTACGCAGGGCGCTTCCAAAGACCCGCCGGTGAAAATGCCGACGAAATGCGGATCAGCATCCGCGATCACGCCCTTGGCCTTGTAAGTGACCAGCGCGGGGCAGCCGAGTGCTGCCACCAAAGCGCGTAGCGGTTCCGCCGCTGCCATGGCTTCTACGCCCGCCAGGATCACGGGCTTGCGCGCAGCCGCCAACATTGCGCGCGCTTGCGCCAAGGCTCCGGCATCAAGCGGCGTTTCGCTCTTTGCTGGTAAAGCCAGCAATTCACCCGCCGGGCGGCGCGCAGCTTCGCTGGTTAAATCCAGATGCACCGGGCCGAGCGGCGCCTGCATCGCAAGGTCAAGCAGGGCTTCGATCTCGGCCGCCGGGCTGTCGCTACGCGCTTGCGTATAGCCTTTCACCAATTCAGCGCTGACGTTCCGCTGATCAAATACCTGATGCGTGATGTAGCTAAGCTGCTTTTCGGTGAAGCCATCGGTCAGCAGCAATACCGGCGCGCGTTCCAGCGCAGCGCAGGCAATGCCGTTCAGCGCATTCATCAAGCCCGGCCCCTTGGTGGTCAGTACCACGCCGGGCGCGCCGGTTATCTCCGCATCGGCTACCGCCATCATCGCGGCATTGCCTTCATGTCGCGCCAGGATAAAGCGAATGCCAAAACGTTCGGCGGCGGCGATAATATCCAGCGAAGAACCACCGCCCGGCACGCCATAGATGCGCTTTGTGCCGCGCCGCGCGAGGGCAGCGAGCAGATACTCCGCCGTATTCATGCACGCGTCCGATCCGGCCAGAAACGCACACCTTGCCGCGCCAAGCCGCCGCCTAAGCCAATGGCAGTGCCATCCGCGCGCCAGCAGGCGGCACCTTCCATGCTGCCATCAGCGTTAAAGCCAATCGCATTCATGCCGCCGCCAACATGCGGCATGGGCGCCACCTGATGCCCGCGCTTGGCGAGTGCGTCCAACACCGTAGCATTAAAGGCGGGCTCCACTTCCACCGCCGCGCCTTGCGTCCAAAGCCGCGGCGCTTCCACCGCTTCTTGCAACGTCATGCCGTGATCCACCAGATTGAGGAAACCCTGCATGACAGAACCAAAAATCCGTAAACCGCCGGGCATCCCCAGCGCATAGACAGGCTTGCCATCACGCAAGGCAATCAGCGGCGCCTGTGAAGTTGTGATGCGCTTGCCGGGCGCGACAGACAGCGCCTTGCCCGGGCGCGGGTCAAACAGCGCCATATAGTTATTCGGGATCAGTCCTGTGCCCGGCACCAGGAAGCGCGCGCCGAAAAGCGAATTGATGGTCTGGGTGGAACAAACAATATTGCCCTTGTCATCCGCCACGGTGACATGGGTGGTATTGGCGCTTTCTCCGGGGCTGACGCCTGGCCCCCAGGCCTGTGCGCGTAGCATATCAATCGCCACGCGGCGTTCATCGCCATAGGCGCGCGAAATCAAGCGCGCCACGGGCACATCCACAAAGGCAGGATCAGCGGTGGCGGCGGCGCGATCGGCGAAGGCAATCTTCAACGCCTCGGCCAGCAAATGCTGCGTATCCGCGCTGCCGAAGCCCATGCCGCGCAGATCGAAGCCTTCCAGGATGTTCAGCATTTGCAGCACATGCACGCCGGAAGACGCGGGCGGCGGTGGCAATAAAACTTCATAGCCGCGATAAGGGCCGCGCAAGGGCGCGCGTTCTATCGTGGCGAAATCCGCTATATCAGCCGCCGAGACAATGCCACCGGCCTTCGCAATGCCATCCGCCACGGCCTTGCCCAGTGCGCCATTCAATACGCCTGGCCCTTCGCGTGCGATCAGCGCGAGTGTTTCAGCATATTCCGCCTGAATCAGCCGCGCGCCTGGTTTGATCGGCGCGCCGCCCGGCAGCAGCAACGCGGCAATGGCGGGATCGCGCGCCAAATCATACGCGGCTTCGCCGATGCATTCCGCCAGATAGGGCGTCACATTAAAGCCGCGCGCCGCATGGCGAATGGCCGGCGCCATCACATCCGCCAGCGGCAGGCTGCCGAAGCGCGCCAAGGTTTCGCACCAGGCACGCAAATTACCCGGCACTGCAACTGAAAGTGGCCCAACCATATTGGCGCGCCCCGTTGCTTCGAAATTCATCGCATTGCCGGGCTCGGCGGGTGAGAACATATCGGCACGCGCGGCGGCGGGGGCGGTGGAAAGCCCGTCAATCACCGTATGGCGTCCGTCAGGCAGGCGCAGATGCGCCATGCCACCGCCCAGAATGCCCACCATCATGGGTTCCACCACGGTCAGCGTGAAAAGCGCGGCAATGGCGCCATCCACCGCATTGCCGCCGGCGGCGATCATTTCCGCCCCGGCGGCGGAAGCCAGCGGATGGTTCGTCACCACCATGCCGCGCGTGCCAAGGGCCGGGCGCTTTTCGCAATCAAAGCTGGTGCTGGTGCGTGAACGCCAATTATCCTGCATCGAGATTTCCTTCATTGCCGAACACGCATCATGAACAACGCCGCGACCGCTGCCACGCCAAGCAGCGCGGTCAGCCATAGGGAAGCCGCGCCGTAATCATCTAGCAGCAGCCCAAAAAGCAAAGGCGCAAAAGCCTGGGAAGCGCGTGCCGGCGCGGTAATGAAACCCTGGCGCTGCCCGTAACCAACTGGCCCGAACAGCGCCAGCGGCAAAGTGCCCCTTGTGATCGTCAGCAAGCCATTCCCCGCGCCATGAATAATCACGAAAAGTGCGGCAAAGGGCGCGCCCAGCATCAATAGTAGCGCAACCGCCACAGGATGCGCGCCGGCGGCGATGCGGGCGGAGAAAAGTGGATTCATCTTGCGCATGATGGTGAATTCCACCACACGCGCAGCGACCTGCGCCGGCCCCATCAAAGCGCCAGCGGCAATCGCGGCGGCAAGTGTTGTTCCTGCGGATTGCAGCAAGCCCGGCAAATGCGCGCCAAGCGCGGTGGAACTGAAACTCGCACTCGCCAAGACGAAAGCGAGCAGGATCATGTCGCGCTTGCGTTCGCGCGATTCCTCAGCCGAAAGCGGCGGCGCGGCTACCTTGGGTGGTGGCGGTGGCGCTTGTGGGATCAGAAAACGATTGAGTGGCAGGCAGAATAAAAAATGCAAGGCTGCCCAGCCCAAGCAGGCGCCGCGCCAGCCCCATTCCACTTCCATCAGCGCGGTAAGCGGCCAGCCCACCGTGCTGGCAAATCCCGCGAATAAGGTGATGCCAACAATACTGCTGCGCGCATCCTTGCCATATAGCCCTGCCAAGGCCGCAAAGGCCGCATCATAAAGCCCCATCGCCATGGCGATGCCAATGATGAACCAGCTCAGGGCCAGCATGGGCAAGCCATGTGCAAAAGCCATTAGGAATAGCCCCAAGGCGAAGATCACATTCGAAAGCGCCAGCACATCGCGCCCGCCGCGCTGATCAATCGCGCGGCCGGCGGCTGGCCCTAGCAGCGCGGTCAGCAGCAGGGAGCCGGAAAACACGCCAAAGACCAGGGCGCGCGACAGGCCCAAATCCTCTGCAATCGGTGCCGCCAGAATCGCCGGCAGATAATAGGAAGACCCCCAGGCCAGGGTTTGGGTGGTGCCCAGCACCGTCACCACCCTGGCCTTGGAAGCTTTTGCACTCACAGAAAGAAACCCGACTGCGGCTTCAATCCGTAATCGCGCGGCCGCGCGCTGCGGCATAGCGTTCCGCGAAACGGCCCTTCACTTCCGGGTTGATGATGCGCGGCGGCATCTTGCCCGCGGCGCAGGCCGAAAAGGCTTCCGCCGCAATGCGCGTAATCATGGAACGGCTTTCATGTGTCACACCCGCCGTATGCTGCGTGCAGATCACGGCCGGGTGCCACAGTAGTGGATGATCCTTGGGTGGCGGTTCCTGTTCCCAAACATCCAAACCAGCCGAGGCCAATTGCCCGGATTCCAGCGCGGCCAGCACATCGGCTTCATCATGGATGGAACCGCGCGCGGTCGTCACCAGAATAGCGCCTTTCTTCATGCCGGCCAGCGCCTTGGCATCCACAATGGCGCGGCTTTCGGGCGTAAGCGGGCAATGCACGCTGACAATATCCGACTGCGCCAGCAATTCGGCCAATTCCACCTTTTCCGCGCCGCGCTTCGCCACGGTTTCGGCATCCACATAAGGGTCATAAGCCAGCACGCGGCAATTAAAGGCGGCCTTCACAATGGCGGTGGTGCGCGACCCCACATTGCCAATGCCAATCACGCCAACTGTCTTGCCGAGCAGGTTATTGCCCATAAACACTTCGCGCTTCTTGGCTTCCCCGGCGCGCATGGCGGCATGGGTCTGCGGCATTTTCTTGATCAACGCCAGCATCATGCCAACGGCGTGTTCTGCCACGGCTTCGGCATTGCCGCCGGCCTGGTTCACCAGCAACACGCCTGCCTTGGTGCAGGATTGCGGGTTGATCGTGTCGTAGCCCGCGCCCTGGGATGCCACCATCAGCAGATTGGGCAGGCGCTGCAACAGCGCATCATTCACATGAAAAGCCTTGGGTAATTCATCGCGCGACGCACGGACATAATAGCCATCACAGGTGGCCAATTCCGCCAGCGCGGCTTCTTCCCCATTTTCCAGGGAAAGGCGCACCACTTCCAGGGCCGGGTCAGCGGTGGCGGTTTCCAGAAAGCTTGGATGCGGCACGCGTTCCAGATAGGCGACGCGGAATGGCTTATTTACGACGGACAATTTCTCTTCCCCCTTGCTCAAGGCGGGGGATGCTAGACCCGGTTTTGCGAGGGCGCCAGAGCCGGGGCTTAGGGCTTAACCATCAGCAGATAAGCGACAATATCATCCAGTTCCTCCCGGCTTAGGCGGTAATCCGGCATATTCGCATGCGGGGTGCGCAAATAGGCGCGCAAGGACATGGAGGTTGTGGAAGGTAGCGCGGCAATGGCCGCAAAGCTTGGCGCTATATCGCTTGCCGGGCCGGGGCCGCCGGGCGCGATGCGGTGGCAATTGGCGCACCAGGTGGCGGCAAGCTGCTTGCCGGCCCCGGGGTCACCCGGTTCTATCTGCGCCAGGGCAAGGCCCGGCAGCATGGCAAGGCTTAAGGCAAGCAACCAAGGGCGCATCGGGATCCTCCGGCCGGTTCATACCATGGCGGCGCCTCAGGCGAGGTAATTGCCCCCATTGATGTGATAAACCTGACCCGTGATCCAAGCGGCTTGATCAGACGCAAGATAAGCCATCAAACCGGCGATTTCTTCGGGCCGACCCATCCGCCCGAGCGGGATTTGTTGCGCCAGAAGGGCAAGCTCGGCTTCCGTATTGCCGTAACGCGGCTGCGCCGTATCGGTCAGGCCGGGCGCGATGGCGTTCACGCGAATGCCATGCGGGGCCAGGGAAAGCGCCATGGACCGTGTCATGCCAATCATGCCGGCCTTTGTTGCCGTGTAATGCACCCCAAGCGGCGCCCCCCGGACGGAGGAGGAGGAGAGGTTGATGATCACCCCCTTAATCCCCGCCGCTACCATGGCCCGCGCGGCGGCCTGGGCACAAAAGGCGCTGCCCTTTAGGTTCACGGCAATCACGCGGTCCCATTCCTCTTCGGTCATTTCCAGAAATTCAACGCGTGGGAAAATCCCGGCATTATTCACCAGCACATCAATGCGCCCGAGCGCGGTAAGGGTCTTTTCCACCAGGGCGGCGGCGGAGGCGGCGGTCCCGACATCGCCCGGGATCAGCGCCGCGTGCCGTCCCGTTGCGCGAACATCGGCAGCCACGGCTTCCGCCTGGGGCTGATCATCCAGCCAATTGATTGCGACATCGTGCCCCGAAGCCGCCAAAGCCCGCGCCGCCGCTGCGCCAATGCCCTGTTGCGCACCCGTGACCAGCGCCACCTTTGCTTCGCCTGCCATGGTTCAACCCCCTAGATCCAGAAGGGCAGGCTAGAAGGAAAAGAGTGCCGTGTCTTGAGGGCTTGCCCCGACGCCCGCCAAATGGCACCCCTTGGCGGAATAGGGAGGCAGCGCTGTGGATATTGCTGGAATGTTCTCGTTGCAGGGGCGCGTCGCGCTGGTGACTGGTGCGTCTGGCGTTTTGGGCGCGCATTTCGCCCGCGTGCTGCATGGCGCGGGGGCTTCGGTGGCGCTGGCCGCGCGGCGCGAAGCCACGACGGCGGCGC
>CAIMVB010000121.1 GCA_903844785.1 uncultured Rhodospirillales bacterium
AACATTGTTGTCACGAACGACGACTTGCACGCGGCACAACCCCCTTCATGGATCGCTGGTTCAAAACAAAAGACGCGCAGCCGGAGATCCGGCGCCCGTCCAGAGACAGGGTGTCTAGCACAGTGATTCGCCGCGCCGGAAGCCCCTTTCAAGCCTTTTTCAGGCTAATTATATAAAAAGCTCAAGATTGTCGCGGGAAAGTCATGGCCATTCTGAAAATCGCCCGTCTGGGACACCCCGTATTGTTGCAGCGGGCGGAGCAGGTGGCGGACCCTACCGCGCCCGAGATGCGCCGCTTGGTCAGCGATATGGTGGAAACGCTGCAGGATATTGGTGGGTTGGGGCTGGCCGCGCCCCAAGTGCATGTTTCTCTTAGGCTTTTTATCTGGCGGACAGCGGCGGGCGGCTATTCCGCGCTGTTCAACCCGGACATCCAGCCGCTTGGTGAGGAAACCGAGGAAGCCTGGGAAGGCTGCCTTTCCATCCCCGGCCTGCGCGGGGCGGTTGAGCGGCCGGCGCGAATCGTCTTCCGTGGGCAGGATGTGGCGGGCGCTACTATTGCGGGTGAGGCCGCGGGCATGGCCGCACGGGTGATGCAGCATGAATATGACCATCTGGAGGGAATCCTGTATCCCATGCGGATGACGGATCTCTCCCGTCTTGGGTTTGTTGAGGAATTGGCCCGGTTCAACGCACCGCGTGCCCCTGAAAATGAAGGTCAAAAGCCATGATGGAAGCCGGACCGGATCGTGACGCGCGGGATGCCGCGCTGGATGCCATTCTGCCCCTGGTGCCGCTTTATGGCTGGCAGACCGGCGCCATTGACGAAGGGCTGCGCGATGCCGGCATGGCGCCGGAGGATGCCGAATGGATGTTCCCGCGCGGTGCCATCTCGGCGATTGAGGCTTGGATTGACCTTGCCGACCGGCGCATGGAAGCCGCCGGGCAGGAGGCTGATCTTGCCGCTATGCGGACCCATGAACGCGTGCGCTTTTTGATCAAGGCGCGGCTGGAAGCGGCGGAACCGCATCGGGATGCGCTTCGCGGGGCGCTTGCCTTATTGGCTCTGCCCTGGAATGCGCCGATTGCCGCCCGCAGCCTGGCGCGCAGCGTGAATGCCATTTGGTATGCGGCGGGCGATAAATCCGCGGATTTTTCCTGGTACACGCGCCGCGCGACGCTGGCCGGCATTTACAGCGCCACCTTGGCCTTTTGGCTAAGCGGGCGCGGTGACGGGCTGGAAGCGGCGCTTGATTTCCTGGATCGGCGCCTGGCCGATCATGCCCGCTTCCAGAAGGGCCTGGCGCGCTTCAAGCCCCGCGCCGCCTGATCACAAATGATGATCTGCAGTTCCATGCCAAGCTGCAAGTATCTATAAGGCGAGCCAATGGACGGGGCGTACGATTCGCGCCTTGTTTGGCAGCAGGAGGCATAGTTACATGCGGTTGAAGCGTTTTCTTATGGCAAGCCTGTTGCCGGTGCTGCTGGCGGCGCCCGCTTTCGCCAATACCTGCCTGCGCCCAGAAGAAAGGCAGGCCATGGAAGCCCGCGCACTGCGGAGCTATTTGATGGTCACGGCGCTTAATTGCCAGAAGCAGAGCAATTATAATGAATTCATGCGCCGCTACATGCGTGAATTGAACAACGCGGATCAGGTGATGGATGGCTATTTCCGCCGCGCCCATGGTGGGGCCGGGCGTACCCGTTTGGACCAGTATAATACTAATCTTGCCAATGATCATTCCCAGGACGGCACCCGTGCGGGTGGCTTCTTCTGCCGCGACGCAGACCCGCTGTTCCAGCAGGTCATGGCGCTGCAACCGGGCCAATTGGCCAAGTTCTCGGCGGAACGGAATGTGATCTCTGCGCTGGATGCGCCGGATTGCGGCGCGGCGGCGGCGCCCGCGCGCGCGGCAAGCACAGGGCGGCGCTAAGAATTTTTCGGCTTCCCCCTGGCCCATTGGCAAAGCCTGGGGCATGACCATCTTCAGGTCATAACAGGGGAGTTTCCAATGTCTCAGATCGCCTTGTCCCGGCGGCAGGCTTTGCTTGCCGCCCCGGTGCTGCTTTCGGCACCCTCCATTGCCCAGGCGCAACCGCGCGCCATCAAGCTTGGCATTATTCAACCCGTGACCGGCGCGCTGGCGCAGGATGGCGAATATGGCCGCATCGGCGCGGAACTCGCGATTGCCGATATCAATGCCGGCGGCGGCATCAAGGCGCTGGGTGGTGTGCCGATTGAAATGGTGTTCGGCGATGCGCGTTCCACCCCAGATGGTGGCGTGGCCGAGGTGGAGAAAATGCAGGCCGAAGGCGTGCTGGCGATTGTGGGCGGCTTCGCGAGCCCGATTTGCCTGGCCGCTTCCCAGGCCGCTTCGCGTTATGATCTGCCTTACATTGTGGATGTCGGCGTGTCAGATCAGATCGTCACGCGCGGGCTGACCAATACATTCCGCTTCGGGCCGGGTTTCGGCACGGTGACGGCAAGCGCGCTGGATAATCTGGTTGCCATCAATGACGCTGCCGGCAAGCCTTCCCGCACGGCGGTGATTGTGCATGAGGATGGGTTGTTTGGTTCGGGCATGGCGCGCCTGCTGAACGCGGAATTGCCCAAGCGCGGTTTTCAGGTGCTGGAAACCATTTCGCACCCAACCCCTTCGCGCGACATGTCCAATGTGGCGCTGCGTATCCGCGCGCTGAACCCGGATTTGATCATCCCGTCATCCTATTACGCGGAATTCGTGCTGCTATCGCAAACCTTGCAGCAGCGCCGCATCCGCCCGAAGGGGATTTATTGCATCCTGAATGGCGCGGCTTCCAATTTCCGCTTTGTGCGTGAATTCCCTGAAGCGGCAAACCTGGTGATGGATTGCAACCATTGGGCCGATCCGCGCAAGGCGAAAACGGCGGAACTCCGCCGGCGCGTGGAAGCACAGGGCCGCTTCTGGCTTTACAATGTGCCGCTGAATTATTCCGCCGTGATGCTTTTTGCTGATGCGCTGGAACGTGCGGGCCGTGCGGATCGTGGCGCGTTGATCCAGGCGCTGGCGGCAACGGGTGCGGGCTTTGATAGCCACATCATGCCCTATGGGCCGACGCAGTTTGTGAATGGCCAGAACCAGGGCGGCAAGCCGGTGAATACCCAGGTGCAGAATGGCGATATCAAGGTGATCTTCCCGCGCGATTTCGCCGATGCGCAGCCGGTCTACCCCGTAACCGGCTGAGATGGGCTACCCGCCCGAAATTTTGCTGGAGGCCGTGGCAAACGGCCTCCTGATGGGGGCCGTTTATGGGCTGGTGGCGCTTGGCCTCACGCTGGTTTACGGCGTGCTGCATATCATCAACTTTGCCCATGGCGCGCTGCTGACGCTGGCCATGTATGCGGCTTATGTCGCGCATGGCGCATTTGGGCTTGACCCCTATGCAGCGATGGTGCCGCTGGCGGGGCTGTTCTTCGTGCTGGGCTATCTGGTGCAGCGGCTGGTGATCGGCCCCGCAAGCCGTGGCGATGATTCCAATATGCTGCTGGTGACGCTTGGCCTTTCGATCATCATCGAAAACGCCATGCTGGCGATTTTCCGTTCCGATACCATGACGCTGCGCCTGCCCTACGCCATGTCTATGGTGGAGATGGGCGATGTGCTGCTTTCCCTGCCGCGGCTGATCGGCTTTGGCGTGACGCTGCTGGTGGCCTTGCTTTTGTTTGTGCTGATGACGCGCACCGATACCGGGCGCGCCATTCGCGCGGTGGCCAAGGAACGCACCGGCGCGGCTTTGGTTGGCATTGATGTCGCGCATATCTATGCCGTGACCTTTGGCATCGGCACGGCCTGCCTTGCCATTGCGGCCTGCCTTTTGCTGCCTTCCTTTTATGTCTCTCCCCGCGTCGGCAATGCCTTTGTGCTGGTGGCCTTCACCATTGTGGTTCTGGGCGGCATGGGCAGCGTGACGGGTGCCTTATTGGGCGGGCTGTTCATCGGCGTGGTGGAAAGCCTTTCCGGGCTTTATTTCGGCGATAGCCTGGGCCAGATCGGGATATTCCTGATTTTCATCCTGGTGCTGCTGCTGCGCCCAACCGGCCTGTTTGGGGCGCGCGCATGACGGCCCGCGAAACCCTGCCCATTCTGGGTTTTTTGATTGGCGCCGTGCTGGTTTCCTTGTTTGTGACCAGCAATGTTGTGCTGAATTTCCTGGTCTTTACGCTGATCCTGGCGATTGCCGCGCAGGGGTGGAATCTGCTCGGCGGTTATGGTGGGCAATATTCCTTTGGCCATGCGGCGTTTTTCGGCATGGGCGCTTATGTTAGCGCCATTCTGCAACAGCGTTTTGGCGTGAATGCCTATCCGGCCGTGGCCTTTGGCATCGCGGCGGCGGCGGTGTTGGGGTACGCGATTGGCGCCATGGTGTTTCGCGCTGGGCTGCGGGGATCCTATTTCGCGCTGGTCACGCTGGCTTTCGCGGAGGTGCTGCGGATACTCGCCAATGCGACAGAGATCACGGGTGGTGCGGCGGGCTTGCTGATCAGCCTCAATCTCGGCGCCGGCAATTTGCAATTTGCCGATCGGTCGAGCTTTTTGATTCTGGGCGCTGTACTACTCGCGCTCGCCATGCTGATCACCTTGGCGCTGGAGAAAAGCCGGCTGGGTGCGCAATTGGTGGCAGTGCGCGAAAATGAATCGGCGGCGGCGGCGCTAGGCGTGGATATACTGGCGGTGAAGCTGCGTGCCATCAGCCTATCGGCTGCGCTGACCGGTGCGGCGGGCGCGCTTTATGCGCAGTATTTCCTTTATATTGACAGCAATATTGCCTTCGGTACCTGGATTTCCGTGGAAGCTTTGCTTGCGCCCATCATTGGCGGTGCGGGCACGGTATTCGGGCCGCTGATTGGTGCGCTGATCCTGCAAGGGCTCAGCGAGGGCACCAAGCTGCTCATCGGCAAAATCCCTGGCCTTGATCTGATCATTTTCGGTGTGTTGCTGATCCTGGTGGTGCGCTTTCCGTTGCATCGCATCCCAGGGCTTTTGGCCGCGCGCTGGCGCGGCAAGGGGGCGCCATGACAGGGCAGGGCAGGGATCCCGCCTTCCTCGCGGTGCGCGACCTCACCAAGCGCTTCGGTGGGCTGACCGCGGTTTCGGAGGCGACCTTCGATGTGCGTGAGGGTTCAATCACCGGGCTGATTGGCCCGAATGGTGCGGGCAAAACCACGCTTTTCGCGATGATCGCGGGCTTCGAACAGCCAAGCGCAGGCCTGGTGCTGTTGGATGGTGAGGAGATCACCGGGCGCAAGCCGCATGATTTGGCGAAGCTTGGCTTGGCGCGTACTTTCCAGATTGTACAGCCCTTCGCTGGGCTTTCGGTGCGCGAAAACATCGCTGTCGGCGCCTTCCTGCGCTTGCCCAAGCGCCGCGATGCCTTGGCGCTGGCGGAACAGGTGGGCCAGCGCCTTGGCCTTGGCCCGCAACTCGACAAGCCCGCCGCCGCGCTGACGGTGGCGGGGCGCAAGCGCCTGGAAGTGGCGCGCGCCTTGGCTACACGCCCGCGTATCTTGCTGCTGGATGAAGTGCTGGCCGGGTTGAACCCCTCTGAGCTCCGCGATTTCCTGCCGGTATTGCAGGATATTCGCGCGGGTGGTGTCACCATTCTAATGATCGAACATGTCATGCAGGCGGTGATGAGCCTTTGTGAGCATGTGCATGTGCTGGCGGGTGGACGCATCATCGCCTCGGGCGAGGCGGCGGAGGTTGTGCGCAACCCTGCCGTGATCGAAGCCTATCTGGGCCCTGGGGCCGCGCAGCGGTTGGCCGCCCATGCTTGAAATCAGGGGATTGCAGGCGGGTTATGGGGAAACGCAGATCCTGCGCGGCATTGATCTGACTGTGCCGGAAGGCGCGCTGGTTGCGGTGCTGGGTGCGAATGGCGCTGGCAAGACGACGCTGAACATGACCATCAGCGGCGTGGTGCGCCCGCGCGGTGGGGAAATCCGCTTCGCTGGGCAAAGCCTCGCCGCGCTATCCCCGCCGGAGATTGTTTCGCTTGGCCTGATCCATGTGCCGGAAGGACGCAAGATTTTTCCGAACCTGAATGTGCGTGAAGTGCTGGAACTTGGTTCCTATCGTCGCGCGCGCGCCTATCGTGCGCGCAATCTTGAACGCGTCTTTGGCATTTTTCCTCGCCTGGCTGAGCGAACCCGCCAGGCCGCCGGGACGCTTTCGGGCGGAGAACAGCAAATGCTCGCCATTGGGCGCGGGCTGATGGCGGAACCGAGGCTGCTGATTCTGGATGAACCATCGCTCGGGCTTTCGCCTTTACTGGTGGAAGAAATGTTCACGCTGATAAGGCGCCTGCATGGGGATGGGCTGACCATCATGCTCGTGGAACAAAATGTTGCGCAAAGCCTGGAAGTGGCGGATCAGGCGCATGTCTTGGAAAATGGCGTCATCACCTTAAGCGGCGCGGCGCGCGATATCGCGGCTGACCCCGAATTGCGCCGTAGCTATCTTGGATTGTGAGATGAACGAAGTATCCTCTGCGCGTCTTGATGCCGTGACCTTGGCGGTGCTGAAGGGCCGGCTTGAACAAATCGCCGATGAGATGGACGCGACGCTTTATCGCAGTGCCTTCAACCCCATCATCGCCGAAGCGCGCGATGCCTGCCATGGTGTTTATGATGCGATTACCGGCGATACTTTGGTGCAGGGCACCAAGGGCTTGCCGATATTTGTCGGTGCCATGTCCTTCGCCGTGCGTTCCGTCATTCGCAAGGTGGCCGCGGAAGGCGGGCTTCAGGAAGGCGATACCTTCCTGTTCAATGATCCCTATGATGGCGGCACGCATTTGAATGATTTCCGCCTGGTGCGCCCAATTTTCCGAGCGGGCAAGCTATTCTGTTGGGTGGCGAGTGTTGGCCATTGGCTGGATATCGGCGGCAATGTGCCCGGCAATTACAATCCGCGTGCGACAGAAAGCCATCAGGAAGGTGTACGCTTCCCGCCCGTGAAACTCATCCGCGCTGGGCAGATGCAGCAGGATATTCTGGATATTCTGGCGGCCAATTCGCGCGTGCCGCAATCCAATTGGGGCGATTTGAACGGGCAGTTGAATGCACTCGATCTTGGTGAAAAGCGGCTGATTGAACTGCTGGATGATTATGGCGATGCGCGCATTGCCGCGGCCTTCGCGCAATTGGCGGACCGGGCAGAGGCACTGATGCGCGCGGAAATCGCGGCCCTTCCAGATGGACGCTACAGTTTCGATGATTTCCTGGATAATGATGGCGTGAAGGATGAAGCGCTGCGGATAGCGCTTGACCTCACCATCGAAGGTGATCGGCTGACCTTGGATATGTCGCGATCCTCACCGCCCTGTGCAGGCCCGCTCAATATCTCCATCGCGACGACCGTGGCGGCCTGTTATGTGGCGCTGAAACACGCTTTTCCTGATGTGCCGGCCAATGCCGGCGTGCTGCGCCCGGTGGAAGTCATCGCGCCGGCAACCACCTTGCTGGGTGCGGAAGCACCGCGCCCCGTGGCGGGTTATACGGAAACCATCCTGCGCCTGATTGGCGTGATTTTCGGTGCGCTCGGCCAGGCGCGCCCCGCCACGGCAACAGCGGCACCCTTTGGCACCATCAATGCGCTGGCGCTTTCCGGACAGCGAGAGAACGGCACGCGCTGGGTGATGTTTTCCTTCTTCGGCGGCGGGCTTGGCGGCAACCCTGCCTCTGATGGGTTGCATCACGCGAATAACCCAATCTCAACGGCGACAATCCCGCCGGTGGAGATTCTGGAAGCGGCCTATCCTGTCATGTTCACGCAATGGGCTTTGCGTCCGGATAGCGGCGGCGCAGGCGAACATCGCGGCGGTGTTGGTGCGGTGTATGAGATTGAAGCGCTTGCCCCGGGGCGCACGGAAGTCGCTTTGCTGGGTGAACGCGGGCGCTTCGCGCCCTTTGGCGTGGCGGGTGGCGCGTCGGGCGCGCTTAATCGCTTTACCTGGGGCAGCGCAGGTGAAACCCCGCCCATGACCAGCAAGATTGTCGGCGTTTCCATCGCGCAAGGTGAACGTGTGCGGCTTGAAACACCTGGCGGTGGAGGTTGGGGCGATCCCGCCGCGCGGCCCTTGCATGCCATCGCACGTGATATCCGCTTGGGCTATGTCAGCGCTGAAGCCGCCGCGCGTGATTACGAAGGGCGCGGCCAATGAGCGGCGCGATTGTTGGCGTTGATGTTGGTGGCACCTTCACCGATTTGTTCCTGTTTGATCCCTCAACGGGCCGCTTTCAAACCGCGAAAGTACCAAGCCAGCGCGGTGATGAGGCAAGCGGTTTCCTTGCTGGCCTGCGCGCCTTGGGCGGCGCGGCCAGCATGGCGGCGGTGGTGCATGGCACCACGGTTGGCACCAATGCGCTTCTGGAACGCAAGGGCGCCAAGCTTGGCGTGATCACCACCACCGGCTTTCGCGATGTGCTGGAAATGCGCCGCCGAGATCGTCGCCACACCTGGGGCTTATGGGGCGATTTCCAACCAATAGCTGGCCGGGATTTGCGGCTGGAAGTGCCGGAACGTTGCCTCGCCGATGGAACCATCCACAAGCCGGTTGATATCGCGGCGGTGGAAAAAGCAGCGCGGGAATTGTTGGCGGCGGGGGCGGAAGCCTGCGCCATTATCTTCATCAATGCCTATGCCAATCCCGCCAATGAACAGGCGGCGGCAGAGGCAGTGCGGCGCATCTGGCCCA
>CAIMVB010000122.1 GCA_903844785.1 uncultured Rhodospirillales bacterium
ATCAAGCGCGGCGTGCAGTCAGGCCAGGTGCAAATGGGCGAAGTGCTGCTCTCCGTCCATGGCAATGAAGACCCTTTCTTTGAAGTGGATGGCGTGCCCTTTCTGGCCGATACCTGGGAAGCCACCGCCGCGCTGAATAACGCCGCAGACCCCTTCGTTCGGGCGCGTTTGGAACGCCAAGGCCTGACGCCACTTTATATGGTGCCTTGGCCCAGCCAGGGTTTCTACACCCGCACCGAAATCAAATCGGTTGAGGATCTGCGCGGCCAGCGCTTCCGCAGCTATAATGTGCTGACCACGCGCATGGCGGAATTGATGGGCGCAGCGCCCGTGACTGTGCAAGTAGCAGAAATCCCACAAGCATTCGCCACCGGCGTGATTGCGGCGATGTTCACCTCAGCCCAGACTGGCGTTGATACCGCCGCCTGGGATTATGCCCGCGTCTTCACCGATGTGGGCGGGATGCGCGCCAAGAACTATGTTTTCGCCAATACCCGCGCCTTCCGTGCGCTTGATGAAGGCACGCGCAATGCGGTGCTGGCCGCCGCACAGCGCGCTGCCGTGCGCGGCCTGACGGAAGCCAAGGCGGCGGAAAACGAAATGTCCGAACGCCTCCGCAGCCGTGGCATGCAGGTGGTCACACCTTCAGCCCAACTCATGACGCAGCTTCGTGAAATCGGCGCGCGGCAAACTCAGGAATGGGCACAGCGCGCCGGGCCGGAAGGCGCGCAAGTGCTGGAACGCTATCGCGCCGCCATGCCGCGCTGAACTACCTGAAAAGCGGCTGGGCCTATTCGGCCCAGCCAGCAAAGCGTGTGAATTCCTGCGCCGGGGCGCGTTCCGTCTCCAGGCTATTTTCCACCGCCGCCGGGTTGGCATAGCCAAGCGCCATACCGCAGACGAGCATTTCCTCAGGCGGAATTTCCAGCATGGCCTGGATGGTGCGGTGATAGGGCATGAAGGCCGCTTGCGGGCAGGTATCAAGCCCCATGCCGCGCGCCGCTACCATCACATTTTGCAAAAACATCCCGTAATCCAGCCAGGAACCCTGTTCCAGATCGCGATGGATGGTGAAAATCAAGCCCACCGGCGCATCAAAGAACACCAAATTGCGCCCATGTTGCTCCCGCATCCTTTCGCTATCGCCCTTGCCTATACCTAGCAGGCCATAAAGATCCCAGCCCACTTTGCGGCGGCGGCTATGGAATGGTTCGAAGAATTTGCGCGGATAATATTGGTATTCCGATTCCGGCGTGATGCCCGCTTCATGTTCCGCCATCAGCGCATCGCATAGCCGCTTCAGCGTCGCGCCGCTTTGTGCATAAACCTTCCAGGGCTGAATATTACTGCCCGAAGGCGCCCGCGCCGCGACATCCAGCAAATGCGCCACCTCCGCCTGCGGCACGGGCTTGGGCAAAAAGGCGCGGATAGAACGGCGGGATGTGATGGCCGCTTCCACCGCCGCCTGCGACGCCGCATCAGCCATCAAGCGCGCCGTGTATCAATGAAATCCACGGGCTTGCCCTGTGGGCTGCCTTGCACTTCATCATCACGCATCGCGATATGGCCGCGCACCACGGTCATCACCGGCCAGCCGGAACAGCGATGCCCGGCAAAGGGCGTCCACCCACAGGGTGAAACAATCCAGCTATCTTCGATGGTGCGGGTTTTCTTCATATCCACCACCGTCACATCGCCATCCATGCCAACGGCGAGCCGCCCCTTGGTCTGCACGCCATAAACCCGCGCGGGGCCAGCGCACATCAAATCCGCAAGCCGGGACAGCGAAAGCCGGCCTGCGCTGACATGGTCCAGCATCAGCGGCACAATGGTTTGAATGCCCGTAAGCCCCGCCGCCGTATCCGGCCAGGGGCGTTCCTTGGCGGCGCGGGAATGCGGCGCGTGGTCAGACCCCACGCAATCCACCGTACCATCGGCGACTGCCTTCCATGCCGCTTCCAAATGCCGCGCATCGCGAATGGGCGGGTTCATCACCGCATAGCCACCCAAGCGCCCATAGGCTTCATCGGTTTGCGTCAGGTGGTTCAGCAGCACTTCGCAGCTCGCCACATCCCGGTAATCAGCCAGATACGCCAATTCCTCAGCGGTTGAGACATGCAGGATATGCGCGCGCCGCCCGGTCTTGCGCGCCAAGGCCATCAACCGGCGCGTCCCCAGCATCGCGGTTTCCACATCGCGCCATTCCTGGTGCTTAATATGCGGCATGCCCGGCGTGAACATGGGCTTGCGCGCCTGCAAGCGATATTCATCTTCCGAATGGTAGCAAATGGCGCGGCGGCCAGAACGCATCACCGCTTCCAGGCTTTCATCATCTTCCACCAGCAAATCTCCGGTGGAAGAACCCGCGAAAATCTTCACCGCGCAAACATTGGGTTCCAGTTCCAGCGCCGCGAGTTCCGCGATATTCGTCTTGGTGCCGCCAACATAAAGCCCGATATCGCACCAGGCGCGCCCGGCGACGTATTCGCGCTTGGCGTCCAGCCTTTCGGTATTGGTGATGGAAGGCATGGTATTGGGCATATCAAACACCGCCGCCAGGCCACCCAGCACCGCGGCGCGCGTGCCAGTTTCCATGGTTTCCACCTTGGGGTCGCCCGGATCGCGCAAATGCACATGCGGGTCAATCAGGCCCGGCAGCAGATGCAGGCCCTTGCAATCCACCACCTCGGCCGCATCGGCCTGGGTCAGATCCCCAATGGCAGCGATGCGCCCGGCACGAATGCCGATATCGGCACGCTCCACCCCCCAGGGCATCACACAACTGCCGCCCTTTAGGGCCAAATCGAAACGCGCCATGGTAAGATCCTCCAAAGGTCGATGCTGCTTCATCGCATTGGAGCATGTTGAAGCCAAGGGGAATCACTTGCTTCGAAATCGCTTTAACGCCGCAGCGTGAAAAGAACATGAGGCCGAGCGGGTCTCTCGCGCTCCACCGCACGCGTCAAGCATGAAAAAGGGCGCCGGCTTGTGACCGGCGCCCCTTTCAAAATCCCTGAAACGCGACCTCAGCCGAGGTCGAAGCGGTCCAGCATCATCACCTTGTTCCAGGCGGCAACGAAATCCTTCACGAATTTCGCCTGATTGTCGTCCTGGGCATAGACTTCGGAAAGGGCACGCAATTCGCTGTTGGAACCGAATACCAGGTCCACGCGCGTTGCGGTCCATTTCACATTGCCGCTGGCGCGGTCACGGCCTTCGAACATATCGGCCGAGTCAGACACTGGCTTCCACACGGTGGCCATATCCAGCACATTGACGAAGAAATCATTCGTCAGAACGCCCGGACGCTTGGTGAAGACGCCATGCTGCGCCTGGCCCACATTGGCGTTCAGCGCGCGCATACCGCCCACCAGCACGGTCATTTCCGGCGCGGTCAGCGTCAGCAGCTGCGCCTTATCCACCAGCTGTTCTTCCGCCTTCACTTTGTAAGCAAGCTTACGGTAATTGCGGAAACCATCGGCTTCCGGCTCGAGCACCGAGAAGCTTTCCGCATCGGTCTGCGCAGCA
>CAIMVB010000123.1 GCA_903844785.1 uncultured Rhodospirillales bacterium
GGTAAGGGGGCGGCACGCGCAACTCGGCGTGAGGGGCATGTCCCCGCTGTCATCTATGGCGCGAAGCGTGAGGCGACCTTGATCGCCCTCGACCCGCGCGATGTGATGAAGGAATTGCACAAGGCCGGCTGGCAATCGCATTTGTATGAAGTTGCGGTGAAGGGCGGCGACACGGAACGCTGCCTGATGCGCGATGTGCAATTCCATCCTGTGACGGATCGTCCGTTGCATGTGGATTTTCAGCGCCTGGCACCTGGCGCGCGTATTCGCGTGAAAGTGCCGGTGGCCTTCCTGCATGAAGATACCTGCCCCGGCCTGAAGGCGGGTGGCGTGCTGAACGTGGTGCGCCGCGAAATCGAAGTGCTGGCGGACCCGGATGCGGTGCCGGAGAAGTTCGAACTTGATCTGGCCGACGTGCAAATCGGCGCGGGTCTGCGTTGGTCTGCCGTGAAGGATCAATTCGGCACCAAGCCAGCGATCGCCGGCCGTGACTTCATGGTGGCGTCCATCGCCGCGCCGACCGTGGTTGATGATGCCGCGCCGGCCGCGGCCGCTGGCCCGGTAGAAGCGACGAAGCAGAAGGCGCCTGCCGCCGGTGCCGCCGCGTCGACCAAGGGGCCCGCGAAGAAGAAGTAAGCTGGACAGGGGCTTTGCCCCTGTTTCTGAACATCAAGGGTTCGGGGGAAGCCTCCCCCGGGCCCTTTTTGGGTTGATGATGCCATGACTTCCCGCGATAACGCCCCGATGCTTTGGGTCGGCCTTGGCAATCCAGGGTCAGAACATGCGCGTCAGCGGCACAATATCGGCTTCATGGCGCTGGATGAGATTGCGCGGCGCCATGGCTTCGGCCCCTGGCGCAAGCGCTTCAAGGGTGAAGTGGCGGAAGGCACCATTGCCGGCCAGCGCATTCTGGCGCTGAAGCCGCAAACCTACATGAATGCGAGTGGTGATGCCGTGCAGCAGGCCGCTGCTTTCCTGAAAATCCCGCCCGAGAATGTCATTGCCTTTCATGATGAGCTTGATCTGGCGCCTGGCAAGCTGCGGGTGAAGCTTGGCGGTGGTGTTGCCGGGCATAATGGCTTGAGGGATATGCGCCGCGCTTTTGGCTCACCGGAATTTTGGCGCGTGCGGATGGGCATTGGCCATCCCGGCCATAAGGATGCGGTGACGGGCCATGTGCTGGGCAATTTCGCCAAGGTGGATCAGGCGTGGCTAGAGAAGCTTTTGGACGCGGTGGCGGATGCCGCGCCAATGCTGGCCGCGCTGAAGGCCGAGGAATTCATGACGCGCATCGCGCTACTGACGCAGGAGAAGTGATGGAAGCCGAAGACGCCTTCAGCATGGATCTGATGGGTCCAAGCGCCGAAGACAAGGCCAATGGCGCGGCATTGCTTTCTGCCGCGCTGGTGCGTGAAGCGGGCGCCTTGGCGCAAGCGGCGGCCGGGCTGCGTGCCGCGCTTGATTTGGCGGATAGCGATAGCCCGCGCGATGAAGCGCGCCGCGCTGCCGCAATGGCAGCGGCCCTGTTGTTGACTGCGCGCCAGTTGCGCAGCCATTCGCAAGATGCAGCGCTGGCCGCGCAAGCAAGTCTTGCGGGGCTTGCGCCGATGGCGATTGCGCTGCCGGAAATCTCCGCGGCTTTGCGCGCGGCGGCGCTGATGCCGATTAGTGATGATGGTGCCGCGCGCATTGCCGCCGGCGTGGTGGCTGAGACATTTTGGAATGCGTTGCGTGCCGCTTGGCCCGCCGCACCGGGAGCATAAAGATGGGTTTCAATTGCGGTATTGTGGGCCTGCCGAATGTTGGCAAATCCACGCTATTCAATGCGCTGACACAAACTGCGGCAGCGCAGGCAGCGAACTACCCCTTCTGCACCATTGAACCCAATGTGGGGCGCGTTGCTGTGCCGGATACGCGGCTGGATACGCTGACGCGCATTGGCAAGTCGCAGAAAACCGTGCCGACCAGTTTGGAATTCGTGGATATCGCGGGTCTGGTGCGCGGCGCTTCCAAGGGTGAAGGCTTGGGCAATCAATTCCTCGCCAATATCCGCGAAGTGGATGCGATTGTGCATGTGCTGCGCTGCTTTGAAGATGGCGATGTGACGCATGTGGAAGGCAGCATTGATCCGATCCGCGATGCCGATACGGTTGAAACCGAATTGATGCTGGCGGATTTGGATAGCCTCGAAAAACGCGCGCAGGGTTTGGTCAAGCGCGCGCGCGGCGGCGATAAGGAAGCGCTGGCGCAGATGGCGTTGATTGACCCGATCAAGGCAGCTTTGGAAGCGGGCCGCCCGGCGCGCACTGCCGTGCCGGCAGGTGAAGAAGAAGCCGCGAAGCGGCTGCAACTGCTGACAACAAAGCCCGTGCTTTATGTCTGCAATGTGGAAGAAGCTTCCGCTGCCACGGGCAATTCTCAATCGGCCCGCGTGTTTGAACGCGCCAAGGCCGAAGGCGCGCAGGCGGTGGTGGTATCCGCCGCGATTGAAGCGGAAATCAGCCAAATGGCGCAGGCTGATCGTGGGGAGTTCCTGTCTTCCCTTGGCCTGGAAGAAGGCGGGTTGGATCGCGTGATCCGCGCGGGTTATGCGCTGCTTGGGCTGATTACCTATTTCACCGTGGGGCCCAAGGAAGCGCGCGCCTGGACCATTCTGAAGGGCATGAAGGGCCCGCAGGCCGCCGGCGTGATCCATGGCGATTTTGAACGCGGCTTCATCGCGGCAGAAACCATCGCCTTTGATGATTACGTGGCGCTGGGTGGCGAACAGGGTGCCAAGGAAGCCGGCAAGATGCGCGTTGAAGGCAAGGAATATGTGGTGCGCGATGGCGATGTGATGCTGTTCCGCTTCAACGTTTGAACTATAATTGGGTCGCATTTTCCGAGCCGCCAAGCGATTCCGCTTGGCTTGAAAATGCTTTAACTTGCTTGGGCCTGCTGATTGCCGCGGCACGCGATCAGCATATTGCGCGTGTAGGTGCTGGTATAATTCCCCCCGCCGGCGGAGCCATAGCGCAAATAACCGCCGGAACGGTTGCGATCTGTATCGCGCGCCAGAATATCATAGCCACGGGCGCCGCAAATATCGCCGGCGCGTTCCATGCAGGCGCCCCAATCACGCCAAATGCCGCCGCAATCCACCGCATGGGCGGCGCGGCCATCCGGCGCATAGGTTTGCGTGGCGGAAGCGCAGCCGAGCAAGAGGATCGGCACGGCAAGCAGGGGGGAAAGGCGGGGCATGGGGCTTCTCCCAGGCAGGCGATATACAACCTGGGATAGAGCAATCCGAAATATTTTTCAATCTATAATTATTTTCCGTGCCCCAAAAACACCCTGCTTGTCAGTGAAATATCCGCCCGGCGTCAATCACAATGGTCTGGGCGGTCATGGTATCTGTCCGGCACATGGTCACCACCATATCGGCGCAATCATCCTTATCCGCGGCTTTTTGCAGCAGGGATGAAGCGGCAGAGCGTTCAATCTGTTCCGGGCGAAGGTTCGCAGTAGCGCGGGTGCCTTCCAAAAGCCCGGGTGCGACGCAATTCACCAGCGTTTCCGGTGCCAGCGCCACGGCCATGCAGCGCGTCAGGTGGATCAACCCAGCCTTGGAAACCGCATAGGCGATGGAAGACCCCGTTGGCCCCAGCCCCGCGACTGAGGAGATATTGACGATCCGCCCTGCCCCGCTCGCCTTCAGCGCCGGGGCGGCGGCCTTGATCAGCCGCATCGGCCCCGTCAGGTTCACCGCCATAATCTTTTCCCAAAGTTCGACGGTCAGGCTATCCAAATCTTGGAAGGGGACGGATTTATTGAAGGCGGCGTCATTGATCAGGATATCGAGCCGCCCAAAGCGTGCTGTCACCGCCGCGATAAGTGCTTCCACCGCCGCGCCATCGGTAATGTCGCAGCCAAAGGCGGCCGCGTTGATCTGATAGGTGCTTGTCAGTTCGCGCGCCACGGCTTCCGCCTGGTCTTTGCTTTGCGCGTACATGACCGCGATATGCACGCCTTCGCGCGCGAGCGCATGGCAGATGCGCTGCCCCAGCCCGCCATTCCCGCCCGTGACTAGTGCGACTTTGCCCCTGAGATCCATTGCGCGTTTCCCCTTTGCTTTGTGGGGCAAGCTTGCGCGTTGGCGGTCGCCAAGTCCAGGCGCGGCGACCGGGCTTTCAGCCCCGCCGCACGACATAGTCCCCGGCCTCAAGGGCCGCGATAATCGCATCCCCCTGGGCGGTGTCGCGCACTTCGATCATCAGTTCCAATTCGGCGCTTTGTACGCTGGGCGCCGCGAAAAGCCGCTGGTGGCTGACTTCGATCACATTACCGCCGGCGGCGGCGACGCGGGTTGCGATATCTGCCAGTACGCCGGGGCGGTCTGGGATATCCAGATGGAGCCGCAGGATGCGCCCATCGCGCAGCAATTCGCGCAACAGCACATTGGCCAGGATGCGTGGGTCTATATTCCCGCCGCAGATGGTCGTGCCGACGGTCTTGCCCGCGAAGCGTTCCGGGAAAGCCAGGATGGCGGCAAGCCCTGCCGCACCGGCGCCTTCGGCCAGCACCTTGGCGCCTTCGGCGAGCAGCACAATCGCCTGTTCCACCGCGCGTTCCGGTACCACAAGTACCTCAACGCCAAGCTTTTTCAGGATGGCAAGCGGCGTTTCGCCCACATCGCGCACCGCGATGCCTTCCGCGATGGTGGGGCCGCCGACTTGCACGGGCTTGCCGGCCAAGCGTTGCGCCATGGCGGGGTAGAATTCCACCTCCACGCCGAAAACCGGCATGCCGGGGCGGAGTTCCGCCGCCGCTATCGCCGCGCCGGCACAAAGCCCGCCGCCGCCGACGGGAATGACCAGCGCTTCAATGGCCGGCGCATCTTCCAGCATTTCAAGCGTGGCGGTGCCCTGGCCCGCGATCACGGCAGGGTCGTCATAGGGGTGGATGAAGACCAGACCCTCATCCGCCGCCAGCGCATGGGCATGGGCCGCCGCTTCGGCGAGCGTTGTACCATGCAGCACCACGCGCGCACCCCAGGCTTCCGTGCGGGTCACCTTGGTGGCCGGGGTAAATTTCGGCATGACGATGGTGGCCGCGATGCCGGCCAGCGCCGCATGCCGCGCCACCGCCTGGGCGTGATTGCCCGCCGACATGGCGATAACCCCGGCGGCGCGCTCCCTCGCTGTCAGCAGCGCCAGCCGATTGGCCGCGCCCCTTTCCTTGAAGGCCCCGGTGGCCTGAAGATTATCCAGCTTCAGGAAAACCCTTGCCCCCGTGGCACGGGAAACGGCTTGGCTTTCGAGCGTTGGGGTACGGAGCACAGCGCCGGAGATACGCCCGGCGGCGGCGCGAATATCGGCCAGGGTAATGGCGCGGCCTTCGGCCTGCGCCGCGCGCATCGGCATGTTGTGGGCCTTAATTAGTTGAAGCGAACGGCGGTGATTTCGACCGAACGCGACCCGCCCGGCGCCGGCACTTCCACCGAATCCCCCACCTTGCGCCCCATCAGCGCCTTGGCGAGCGGTGAGGAGACGGAGATGGAACCGTTCTTCATATCGGCCTCATACTGGCCAACGATACGGTAGTTTTTCTCATCGTCGGATTCTTCGTCAACGATGGTGACATAGGCGCCAAAGCGTACCTGGTTGCCGGTAAGCCTTTTGGAATCAATAACTTCCACGGAAGGGATCACCGCTTCCAATTCCGCGATACGGCCTTCAATGAAGGATTGGCGTTCCCGCGCCGCGTGATATTCGGCGTTTTCGGAAAGGTCGCCATGCGCACGCGCTTCGGCAATCGCCCGAATGATCGCGGGGCGTTCTTCCGATTTCAACTGCTTTAGTTCCTCCTCCAAGCGCGCGAGGCCCTCGGCGGTCATTGGGAACTTTTGCACGGCAGTACTTCCTTGGCTTCGTTCCGCCCGGCTTGCGTCGGGCGGAAATGATTAAGGGGCCGCTTTAGTCGGCCCCAGCATTCAAAAGCTTTTTTCAAAATATGCCTGAAGTGGCGCAACATCAAGGGTTCCGGCGCGTAAAGCCGCAATGGCGTGAACGGCGGCCCGGGCGCCGGCCAGGGTGGTGTAATGCGGCACCCCCTGGGTAAGGGCGCTGCGGCGGATATCGAAGCTATCGGAAACCGATTGCCCACCCCCGGTGGTATTGATCACCAGTTGAATATCGCCGGATTTGATTGCGTCCACGCAATGCGGGCGGCCTTCCAGCACCTTATTCACCACCTCACAGGCGAAACCCGCTTCCCGAATGCGCGCCGCGGTACCGCGTGAGGCAACCACGCGAAAGCCCATTTCTGCTAGGCGCCGCGCGAGGGTGACGGCCGCGCCCTTGTCTGATTCCTTCACGGAAATGAAGGCGGTGCCGCTTTCCGGCAGCTTTACCCCGGCGCCAAGCTGGGATTTCAGGAAGGCGCGCTCAAAAGAAACATCAAGGCCCATCACTTCGCCGGTGGATTTCATTTCCGGGCCCAGGATCACATCCACATTGGGGAAGCGGTTGAAGGGGAA
>CAIMVB010000124.1 GCA_903844785.1 uncultured Rhodospirillales bacterium
CAGCAATGGCGCGGCGCATTCGGCAGCGGTGGCGCTGATCACCGAAAGCGCTTCCGGCGCCTGCGCCCCAGTCACGCAGGGTACACCTGACCGCATAATCCCGGCTTTTTCGGCGGCGATCTTGCCGAGTGCATCGCCCAGGAAATCCATGTGATCCATGGAAATGGAGGTGATGGCCGTGGCCGCCGGGCGCGGCACGACATTGGTCGCATCCAGTCGCCCGCCCAATCCCACTTCCAGCACCAGCAAATCAGCCGGAACGCGGCTGAACAGCACAAAGGCCGCCGCCGTGGTCACTTCAAATACCGTAATCGGCGCGCCGGCATTCACCGCTTCCACTTCTTCCAGTGTCGCGGTCAGTGCCTCATCCGTCACATATTCGCCTGCAAGCCGAATGCGTTCATGAAAGCGCACCAGATGGGGCGAGGTATAAACATGCACGCGCTGCCCCGCCGCTTCGCCAATGGCGCGCAGAAAGGCGCAAGTTGAACCCTTGCCATTGGTGCCCGCCACATGGACAACCGGCGGCAGGCGCCGTTCCGGATGGCCCAGCTTCGCAAGCAAAGCCTCCATCCGCCCAAGGCTGAGATCAATAAGCTTGGGATGGAGCGCATGGAGACGCTCCACAATCGCTTCAGCGCGGGACAAGGGATTTATTCGGCGGGTGCTGCGGCGGCTTCGGCTTCTTCATCGCTGCGGCCCAGCAGCGGCTGGCGCAACAATGAGATCACGCGCGCCAGCGTTTCGCGCATATCGCCGCGCTTCACCACCATATCCAGAATGCCGTGTTCCAGCAGATATTCCGCGCGCTGGAAGCCTTCAGGCAGTTTTTCGCGCACCGTCTGTTCAATCACGCGCGCGCCGGCAAAGCCGATCATCGCACCTGGTTCGGCGATTTGGATATCGCCCAGCATGGCAAAGCTGGCGGTCACACCGCCCGTGGTTGGGTCACACAGCACGGTGATGAAGGGCAGGCCCGCTTCCTTCACCATGCGCGTCGCAATCACGGTGCGTGGCATTTGCATGAGGCTGACAGCCCCTTCCTGCATGCGCGCCCCGCCCGAAGCGGTAAAGACGATCAGCGGCGCATCCTGCAGCACGGCAAGCTTGGCGGCGGTGACAATGGCTTCCCCAACGCCCGCCCCCATGGACCCACCCATGAAGGCGAATTCAAAAGCGGCCACAACTGCGCGGCTGCCATTGATGGTGCCATGCGCGACCGCCACGGCATCATCCATGCCGACCTTGGCTTGGCTTTCGCGCAGCCTATCGGCATAGCGGCGCTGATCGCGAAAACGCAGCGGGTCCGCCGGCGCCTTGGGCAATTCAATGCGCGAAAAGCCGGGATCGAGGGTTGCTTCCAGCCGCTGCACCGCGCCGAGCCGCATATGGTGGCCGCAATGGGTGCAGACGCGCAGCGCCCGTTCCAGATCCCGGTGGAAGATCATCTGCTGGCAGGAAGGGCAATTATGCCAGAGGTTTTCCGGCGCTTCCCGCTTGAATAGGCCCTGGATCTTCGGCAGGGCCCAATCGCTGATCCAGTTCATGGCGAATCCTTTAGCTTGGGCCACAGCCCCAGGGGCGGGGAAATAGCGCAAATGGCCGATGGGGGGAAATCCGGCGCCCCTTGGGTGGCTTGGGGCCTTAGTGGTCTGGCTTTTGGGCCTTGTCTTGCTCGGCCGGGGTATCGGCCGCATCCCGCGCCCGGGCCTGCGCCTTCCGCCGCCGGAGGTTTTCCCTGAGCGCCGCGGCAAGCCGTTCTTCGCGGGACGGCGCGGGCTTGGGCTGGGGTTTGCTTTCCTTTTCCATGCTGCCGGGAAGTGGCAGTGCTTGGGCTTGGCATCAAGGGGTTGCGGGAAACCCCAGGCTGGGGCTAAGGGAGGCGCGCCCGCAAGGCTCGGCGCTGTTGTAGCTCAGTGGTAGAGCACTCCCTTGGTAAGGGAGAGGTCGAGAGTTCAATCCTCTCCAACAGCACCATTTTTTCTCGCAAAATCAATTAGTTATACCTGAGTCGCCTCGCCGGGGTGGCGGAAGTCGGGCATATTACAGAGTATTACACTTCACCCCGCACCGCCGCTCCTGATATCCTGGGGTTATGGCTAACGGCAAAACCATCAACCGTCAGAGCTTTCGAGACGGCAAGATCGTCATCTATCAGCTTGAGGATCGCCCCAAGCAGCTATGGATCTGCCGCATTAAGCTGCCGAATGAACCTGGGTATGTTTACCGTGGAACCGGCACATCTGATCTGTATGAAGCTCGCAAGTTCGCCGACGACTTGCTGGATGAGATGCGGATCAACGCGAAACTTGGGCGATCAAATAATGCAATCAGCGTAAAACAGCTAATCGCCGAATATGAGATTGGTAATAGCAGATCAGGTGTCACGACCAAGCGGGTGAAGGCAATCCTGGCATTCCTGAAAACCTACGCGATACCTTATTTCTCAGAACGCAAAGCGGTGGCATTAACCTCTGCGGAGGTAACAAACTTCTTCGATTGGCGAATAGAAAACGGCGCGCGGAAAGCACCAAGCGCAAATACGCTGGCGCATGAAGCGAGCATGTTCCGTTCCTTTGTGAGCTGGTGCAGCAAGCGCGGACATATCAATGAAACAATCAAAATTGAAGGGCACACAAGCTCAGCTGAGCGTCGCCCTAACTTTGACTCTGCCGATTGGGCGATTTTGACGCGGTTTTTGCATCAGTGGGTGAAGCTTGCAGAAGGAAAATCTGGATCCGGCGTGCGCGATCGGGTAATGCTCATCAACTATGTGTTGATCTTATCCAACACGGGCATAAGGGTTGGCGAAGCGCGTGGCTTGCGTTGGCGCGATGTCGAAAGCGATGTCTCTGCCGATGGGCAGATAAATGTCATCCTTCATGTGAAGGGAAAAACCGGATCTCGTGAAGTCGTCGCCAGAAATGCTGATGTAAAGAAGTATTTCGAGCGGATATGGGAGCTTCGCAGCGGTGAGCGTGGCTCCGCCCCTACACGAGATGAGCATATCTTTAGCCATTCGGATGGAGCGCCGATTCACAGCTTTAAAAAGGGATTCAATACCCTGATTGAAGCTGCTGGTGTCGAACGCGATAAGAACGGTGATCGAAGGACGATTTATTCTTTGCGGCATACCTACGCGACTTTCCGCCTGCAGGAGGGCGTTAATCATTATGTCCTTGCGCGAAATATGGGAACAAGCGTGAAGATGTTAGAGCAATATTATGGACATACTTCAAATCGGGCGATGGCAGATGAGCTAACAAAAAATAAAAGCAGGAAGCGCGATAGATTACCTTGGGAAAATACACGCTAGACTCATTTTTTTGTTGCCTGTATCTGGAAACTCCTCACCTTTTTTTAGTGTTCATATAAGCGAAGTTAGTGGCCATAACTATCTGAAATAACATCAGAAAAATGGTGCTTCGGCGTATCATTTTTTGCTGTTGATGCGAAAAAAACGCGAAAATACTCTGTAGGTCCAATTGGCATCCCGATATTTTGCTTCTCAGAACAGGAGCGAGACAATGGA
>CAIMVB010000125.1 GCA_903844785.1 uncultured Rhodospirillales bacterium
GCGTGGCGAAACGCGCTTTGAAGGGGCCGGTGCCCGTCGCGCTGGCCATTGCGGCATTCGCCGCACTTGCCTTGTTCAATGTGCCCTTTCCGCTGGTGGTACTGGGCGCTTTGGCTATTGGTTTCGCGTTGCCTAATGCCTTCAGTGGCGGCGGCCATGGCGCGGCGAAGGATGGCCCACCCGCGCTTTTGGATGCCACCATTGCCGCCGATCCGGAACGCATACCGCGTATGGCAGGTGCGGCGCGGCGCGCAGGGCTATTCGCGCTGGCGCTGTGGCTTTGGCCTGTGGTGCTGCTGATGGGGTCTGGCGTTTTTGGCGATATCGCCTGGTTTTTCTCCAAGCTTGCGGTGGTGACTTTCGGCGGCGCCTATGCGGTGCTGGCTTATGCCGCGCAGGAAGCGGTGGAGCATTACCAATGGCTCTCAGCGCCCGAAATGCTGGCAGGGCTTGGCCTTGCGGAAACTACGCCCGGGCCATTGATTTTGGTGCTGCAATTCGTGGGCTTTCTGGCGGGTTATCGCGCCGATGGCGTATTAGGCGGCGTGGCGGGCAGTGTGCTGACGCTTTGGGTGACTTTCGCGCCGTGTTTTGCCTGGATTTTCCTGGGCGCGCCTTTCGTTGAAAAACTCCACGCCGCGCCGCGCTTGAAAGGTGCCTTGGGCGCGGTGACGGCGGCGGTGGTGGGCGTGATCGCGAACCTCGCGCTTTGGTTCGGCTTGCGCGTGATTTTCCGCGATGTGCAAAGCCTGACGCTTGGCCCAATACGCTTGGATCTGCCCGTGGCGGCAAGCCTTGATCCCGCCGCGCTGGCACTCGCGATTTTTGCCGCTGTATTGCTATTCCCCATGAAGCAAGGCTTGGCGCGCAGCCTTGGCTTCACCGCGATTGCCGGGGTGGTGCTGAAATTCGCGGGGTTTTGATCCCCCGCTTTAACCCGGCGTGAAAGCCTCATGCACCGCGGTTTGGATGCCACCGCCGACAATCGGCCCGCCGCCCGCGACATAGATCGTGTCACCAATCAGCGCTGCGCCCAAACCATGCCGCGGTGTGGGCATCGGCGCGTGGTGCTGCCAGCTATCGGTGGCGGGATCATAGGATTCCACCGTGCCGATCACGCGATCAATCGGGCGGTTTTGCGCGTCATAAAGCCGTTCCTCGCCCCCCATGCACCAGAAGCGCCCACGATAAACCGCCATGCCATGGCCGGAACGCGGTGTCGGGATCGGCGCACGCATCCGCCAGGTATCGCTTGCGGGGTCATAAACATGGTGCAGGCCGGTATTATTCTCGAATGTGTTGAAGCGCCCGCCCGCGACATGAATGCGCCCTTCCCAAACCACCACGCCGGCATGGTCGCGCCCGGCGGGCAGCGGGCGGAGCAGAGTCCATTTATCGGCCTGCGGGTCGTAGACTTCATTCCAGGAAATGCTGGCGCGTTCGGGCGCGGGGTCGGTTGCGCCACCGATATGATAAATCTTGCCACCCACGGCGGCCACCGCCCCGGCGCCGCGCGGGCGCGGCATGGGCGCAATGGCAGACCAGCGATCGGCGGCGACATCATAAACAAAGGCCTTGGTGTCTGATGCGCGGTTCTGTTCCGTAAAACCACCCAGCGCATAAATCCGCCCGGCATCGGCCACCACGCCGACATGATTGGCGCCGCGCGGCAAAGGTGCCGCTTCCTGCCAGCGATCCACCGCGGGATCATAGACATGGTGATAGGGCTTATCCACCTGCCCTTGGGCATAGCCGCCAATCACATGCAGCTTGCCGGCCCAAGCCGTGGCCCAGGCCATTTCGCTGCGCGGTAAAGGCAAGGGCGCCCGAGACACCCAGCGCCCTGGTGGTCCAGCGGGCGCGGGGCTGGTCACCACGCGCTGCGCCAATTGTTCTGCTGTCAGCGCCTGGGGATTGGGCCCGCGCAAGGCAGACATTTGATCGGCGGGGATATTCGCCCCGTGATGCCCGTGATGCTGGGCAGAAGCCGCCCCCGCCAACATCGCTGCACCTGTTCCCAGAAAAATCCTGCGCCGCATCCGTTTTGCCTCCGTTGAACTGGCGGAAGCTTGCCCGAATGCGGCGCGTGATCAAGCCCGGTTAGGCGGCTTCAGCTTGGGTTGCCTCAGGCGCGGCATGGCGCACTTCCAGCCCATCGGGGCTGGCCGTCACCGTCAGGTTCTCGCCATCCTTCACGCTGCCTTCAAGCAACAGGCCTGCCAGCTTGTCTTGCAAATTGCGCTGAATGACGCGCTTCAAGGGCCGCGCACCATAGACAGGATCATAGCCCGCTTCCGCCAGCCATTCCCGCGCGGCTTCATCCAAGGCCAGCGTAATTTTGCGGTCTTCCAGCAACCGGCGCAGGCCGCGCAATTGGATATCAACGATCGAGGCCATATCCCCGCGCGCGAGGCGCCGGAACAGCACAATCTCATCCAACCGGTTGAGGAATTCCGGCCGGAAACGTTCACGCACGCTCCGCATCACGGCGGGCCGCGCCGCTTCAATATCGGCGCTTTCCGGCAATTCCGCGATGGCATGCGCCCCCAGATTGCTGGTCAGCACAATGATGGTGTTGCGGAAATCAACCGTCCGCCCCTGGCCATCCGTCAGCCGGCCATCATCCAGCACCTGCAACAGCACATTGAAGACATCATCATGCGCTTTTTCGACCTCATCAAACAAAATCACCTGATAAGGCCGCCGGCGCACGGCTTCTGTCAGCGCGCCACCTTCTTCATAGCCGACATAGCCGGGCGGCGCGCCAATCAGGCGCGAAACCGCATGCTTTTCCATGTATTCGGACATGTCGATGCGCGTCATGGCGCGATCGTCGTCAAACAGGAAGGAAGCGAGCGACTTCACCAGCTCCGTCTTGCCAACACCGGTCGGGCCCAGGAACAGGAAGCTGCCGATCGGGCGATTGGGGTCCTGCAAGCCGGCACGCGCTCGGCGCACGGCTTTGGAAACCGCTTCCAGCGCTTCTTCCTGGCCGACCACGCGCTTGCGAAGCTGATCTTCCATCCGCAGCAGCTTGGCGCGTTCGCCTTCCAGCATTTTCTCAACCGGAATACCGGTCCAGCGGCTCACCACTGCCGCAATGCCTTCTTCCGTTA
>CAIMVB010000126.1 GCA_903844785.1 uncultured Rhodospirillales bacterium
GCCGCAAAAAAATAATCAACAGACGCGCTGATAACATGCCTAGAAGGACAGACAGAGAAAGCCCCGTCAGCGAACCCAATACCTGCCAGATCTCCATTCTTCCCGCACGCTTGAGAAGAAACGGAGCCTTCACAGATACCGCATCACGAAGCGAAAAAAACGCGGTTGTCGGAATTGTGCCCGGTAGCCGGAATTGCGTTGGTGGAAGCTTATCGCTTGCACGCAATAATTCCATGGAACGCTCTACCGTTTCGGACGAGAACCGCCATTTCCTTTGATCGGCGGGTCCATCGGCAACCAGCACAACACTGCCAGCGCTATGCGTGAAAATTTCAAACACATTGCTGCCGACCAAGTGATTTGGAATTGCCTGCAGCGCTTCAATGCCGATACGTTCAAGAACGCGGCGCAATTGCAGCGCAGCCAATTCGCCATGCGCGTCTCTCGTGACAGGCTGGAATTTTGATAAATCGAGCGTGCTGAGCGCGAGGTCTTGTCCCGCCTGATCCCAGCTTGAAACACCAATCAGGAAACTTCTGATCGTATCCCGGGGTGAGCCCAAAGCCTCAAAGGATTGGCGTTGAGCAGCGGTTTCTTGCCCAAGTAAGGCAAGAATGGCTTCCCGATCACGCGCTATGGCTTGCCGGGCTGGCAGCTTAATGCGCCATCCACCAGCAGCATTCCGAAGAAAAACCACGGAAAGGCTTTCAAGGCTGTCCGCGATGGGGAGCGGCACGACCACTTCCCGCGCATCGGTCTGCCGAAACAGGTCCAGATCCGGGAACCGTATTGTCAGTAGGTCCAGCAGGCGAAAATACTCGATCGTCCGCGCGAGCTTGTCTTCCGGCGAAGTTACCCGGTCATTTGCATCCGCAACCAATAGGCTTGCCGCCAAAGCCCATTGATCTTTGTCACTATCGCGCCCCAGATTGCCTGCGTTCAGAAAAGACCGCAGCGTTGATCGTGGCGTATCAGAACTGCCCACCATCTGCGTCTGAAGACGCTGGCTGCGGGCACCAGTCCACCATTCCACACCTTCCCGCCTGCCAATGAAGCTTTGCCCATCCTCGGCAAGTATGAATTCGAAGCTGCCTTCCCTTTTATCTTCAGACCACCGCCCGCGAAGCAGCTTGCCTTCTGCCGCAGCCTCAATCTGCCCTGAGAGCAAAGGGTAGGACCCGCTGACCCGCGAGCCATCCTGAGAAAGGAGCATACGGGCACTGCCGGTTGCCCAATGCGTTTCCCAAGTGCCTGCCCAGAAATTTTGCGCGACAGATGGGAGGGCGGCCATAACAAAAATAGAAAGCAGCAGAAGAAAACACGCGTCTTTAAGGGCGAGCGACTTGTTCATTTATGTCTTTTCCAGAAACCGCAGCACTTCAGTTCGTCACAAGGTTGGGCTTAGACGTATTGTTCAGCAAGTGATTTTTATTATAATTGACTAATATTTTTATTTAATTTTTGTGTTTTGATCTCCGAATTTCTATTATTATGCAATATTTCATTTAAAATAAGATTTTCCGCCAGCATAATTTGGAATGAGCGCGCATCAGCGCCGGTTGCCTGTAGAAGCTTCCGCCTGCCGATCACCCCGAATCGGCCCATACGGCGGCTACACCGCTCGGGCGAAACCTGCGCGCCTGATGTCGTGCTCCAAGGGCGCTTCAAGCCCCCGAAACCGCGCGCCCGGCTTTCGGCCGCCGCGAGGCACGCAAGCCTGAGGCTGCAGACAACAATGGCCAGCGCCAGCACGGTTCACGGGTGCATGCCCGCGCCTAATCCAAGGCGCCTATTTGTTTGTTACTTCAGGGTCTTCATTCATCAACCACCAAGCCGAAGGCGCAGGTAATCCAGCACTGCGGCAGCGCTCTCCTGCGGGGTGCGGCCTGCCGTAGAAACCACCAATTCAGCCGCTTCCGGTTCTTCGTAGGGGCTCGAAATACCGGTGAAATTCGGAATTTTGCCGTCAAGGGCTTTTTGATACAGGCCCTTGGGATCACGCCTGATGCATTCTTCGACAGGCGTTTCCACAAAAATTTCGATAAACTCACCAGGCGCCATCATCTCACGCACCATTCTACGTTCTGCGCGGAAGGGGGAAATGAAGCTGCACAATACAATAGCACCAGCATCCAGGAATAATTTTGCCACTTCGCCAACACGGCGAATATTCTCAACCCGATCCTGATCGGTGAAACCAAGGTCGCGGTTCAAGCCAAGCCGTAAATTATCGCCGTCCAGGGAATAAGTGAGCCTTCCGTCGCGATGGAGCGCAGCCTCAACCAGCTTGGCAATGCTTGACTTCCCCGAACCCGAAAGTCCGGTAAACCAAATGACTTGTGGCTGCTGGTTCAAAAGCGCAGCACGCGCGGCTTTGTCGACAAGAAAACCTTCCGCATGAATATGCGTCGCACGCCGCAGTGCGAAGCTGACCATCCCGGCACCGGCGGTTCGGTTGGTGTACCGATCGACCATGATAAAGGCGCCGGTAGCGCGGTTTTCAGTGTAAGGGTCGAAAGCTACCCTGCCGGATATTTCCAAATTGCAGAAAGCAATTTCGTTCAACGCTAGCTTCTTGGTTGGCGTCTGCTGCTGGGTGTTGATGTCCAGCCGATATTTAATCGATGTGACTGAAACCGGAACCCAGGCATGGCCAAACCGGGCAAGGTATTTACGCCCGGGGAGTAATGGCTCCTCATCCATCCACAGCAAATTGACTGCAAGCTGATCGGCCACTTCCGCGCGTGCCGCGGGTGGCACAAGCATATCACCGCGCGCGAGATCCAATTCATCAGCCAAGCAAATTGTCACCGCCTCGCCGGCGGAAGCGGTCGGCTGGTCGCCATCCGGCCCCAGGATCCGAGTGACCTGGCTTTGTCGCCCGGAATTGGCGACAACCAAGCTATCGCCAAGGGCAATCTGCCCTGACGCCACGGTGCCAGAGAAACCACGAAAATCCAGATTGGGCCGGTTCACCCATTGCACCTGAAACCGGAAAGGCTTGTCGCGCAGCCCGTAATCGACATCAACACTTTCCAGATATTCAGCGAGTGTCGGTCCGCTATACCACGGGGTCCTAGCGCTACTGGTCGTGACATTGTCACCAAAGCGCGCCGATACCGGGATGGGCTGCGTTTCGCTGAAATGAAGATCGGCGGAAAACTTATTCCAATCTTCGACAATCTTGGCAAACTGCGCTTCATCAAACTCGATAAGATCTATCTTGTTGACCGCCAAAACCAGATGTTTGATGCCAAGCAACGAACAAATTGTCGCATGTCTGCGCGTTTGGGTGACAATCCCTTTACGCGCATCAACCAGAATCACCGCAAGATCTGAATTGGATGCGCCAGTCGCCATATTGCGCGTATATTGTTCATGGCCTGGCGTATCAGCCACAATAAAACTGCGCCGCTGGGTCGCGAAATAACGATAGGCGACATCAATCGTAATGCCTTGCTGCCGCTCTGCCTCCAGCCCATCAACCAGCAATGCCAGGTCAACTTCTTCGCCAACCGTCCCATGGCGGCGGCTATCGCGCGCCAGGGTTTCCAGAGTATCTTCAGCAATCAAGCGGCTATCATGCAGCAGGCGGCCAATCAGCGTTGATTTTCCGTCATCCACCGAACCGCAGGTGAGAAAGCGCAAAAGGCCACGGCCTTCTTCAATGCGCTGGTTGCTCAAAAGTAACCCTCCCGCTTCTTGCGTTCCATCGAAGCGTCCTGATCCTGGTCAATCAATCTGCCAGCGCGCTCAGAAAGGCAGCTTGAACGCAGTTCATGGATCACGTCATCAACCGTCTGCGCCCGGCTTTCATGGGCGGCTGTCAAAGGCCAATCTCCCATGGTGCGAAATCTAACCCAAAGCTGTTCCGCCTGCTCATCTGGCTTGAGGGGCATGCGGTCATCATCGCGCATAATCAGCATACCATCGCGCCGCAAAACCGGGCGAAGGGCCGCGTAATAGAGCGGCACCAGCGGTATTTCTTCCGCCGCGATATAATCCCAGACATCAAATTCGGTCCAATTTGAAAGGGGGAACACGCGCATCCCCTCCCCCTTATCAATGCGGGTATTGAACAGCCCCCAAAGCTCTGGCCTTTGGTTGCGCGGGTCCCAAATATGGCCCGCTGAGCGATGGCTGAAGACACGCTCCTTGGCGCGGGCCTTTTCCTCATCGCGCCGCGCCCCGCCAATCGCCGCGTCAAAGCCATGGGCATCAAGCGCCTGCTTCAACGCCTCAGTCGCCATGACATGCATATGAACTTGGCTGCCATGATCTATCGGGTTGATCCCGCGTGCCAAGCCTTCGGGGTTGGTGTGAACAATTAGGTCAAGCTTGAGTTCAGCGACGCGACGCTTCCTGAATTCCAGCATGTCGCGAAAATCCCAACCTGTCGCAATATGCAGGCAAGGGAAAGGCAGGCGCCCAGGTGCGAATGCCTTAAGCGCAAGGTGCAAAACAACAGAACTATCCTTGCCAATAGAATAAAGCAGCACCGGGTTCCGGAAGCTGGCCAGCGTTTCCCGCAGGATGCCTATCGCTTCCGCCTCAAGGCGACGAAGATGGGGCGATAGACTTGGCTTTGATACACTAACCATGCAGCACAGCCCCGAATGACTGAATTGATATTAAAATGGATATAAATTTCATTTTTAAAGCATTATATTGATTTTGTAATTATGAAATTTTTGAAGCAAATTTGGCGCTTCACTGGGCCGTTTGGAACATCGCCAATCGGTTCATATCTAAATCAGCGCTAAGGTTCGAAGTCTAAACCTGACCGAACGCTTCAATTTGCAGCAGCGCTATGAGTCGATTGCTCGTTTTTGATCAGAACAAAAAGGCGATCTGGACAAGCGGACAGATCGCCTTTTGCGTCAGAAGCGCCCTTACTGCGTCGTGCCGCCCGAAACCCCCGCCGGTGCCGCGGTGCGCCCGCCATCCACGGTATATTCCCCGCCCGTCATATTGCTGGCCAGGTCGGACAGCAGGAACAGCACCAAATTGGCCACTTCCTCGGCCGTGCCATAGCGCCGCAGCGGGATCCCCGCCGCGTAGCGTTCCTCGACACTTTTCGGATTATTGGGCGACACTTGGCGGGAGACTTCCTCAATCATTCGCGTCGCGATTGGGCCGGGGCAGACGGCATTGACGCGTATGCCATGCGGACCAACTTCCCCCGCGACACTCTTGGTCAGCCCATTCACCGCATGTTTGGAAGCGGAATAGGCCGCCATGCCGGGTGAGCCGACAAGCCCCGCGATGGAAGCGGTATTCACAACCGTGCCGCGGCCAGCCGCGATCATCACTGGCAGAACGTGGCGGAGACCCAGAAACACGCCCTTCACATTCACGGCCATGATCTGGTCGAACACGGCTTCCTCATATTCGGCAAGGCGCGCGACGCGGCCTTCAATCCCGGCGTTATTATGGAAGCAATCAATCGCGCCGAAGCGGTCCAGCGCTGCCTTCACATAGGCCGCGACATCGGCGGATTTGGTGACATCAGCGGTGCGGAAAAGCGCTGATGCGCCAAGGGAGGCTGCCAGAGCCTCTCCAGCCGCGGCATCCCGGTCCACGATCACCACCTTGCCGCCACGCGCGACAAAACCGCGCGCCACTGCCGCGCCTATGCCATTGGCGCCGCCCGTCACAATGCCAACCTTGCCTGAAAAATCCATGATGCGTTCCTCCTGCTCGGGCGGTTACTGCCGCCCGCTTCGCATCATGCTTGCGCCGCTTGCCGGGAAAGACAAGCGGCGCCGGGATACTACCCCGCCGCCTTGGCTTCGCGCCGGCGCGCCGTCAGCACAAATTCGGTATAGCCATTGGGCTGTTCGCGGCCCTTCAGCACCAGATCGCAAGCGCCCTTGAAGGCCGGCCCATCAAAGCCCGGCGCCATGGGGCGATAGGCCGCATCCCCAGCATTTTGCCGATCCACCACGCCCGCCATGCGCTTCATGGTTTCCATGACCTGCGCTTCGCTGACAACGCCATGGCGGAGCCAATTGGCGATGTGCTGGCTGCTGATGCGAAGCGTCGCACGGTCTTCCATCAACCCGACAGCAGTGATGTCCGGCACCTTGGACCAGCCAACCC
>CAIMVB010000127.1 GCA_903844785.1 uncultured Rhodospirillales bacterium
CATGCCGCGGTGCTGATTGCGACCGGTGTCTATAAGGCGCGCGATATCGCGGTGCCGGGCGCTGATCTGCCGGGTGTGGCGGCAGCGCTGAATTATCTGATTGCGTCCAACCGCAAGGGCCTGGGTGATGCGGTGCCGGACTTTGACTCCGGCGCGCTGAATGCCGAAGGCCGGCATGTGGTGGTGATTGGCGGCGGCGATACCGCCATGGATTGCGTGCGCACCGCAACGCGGCAGGGCGCTGCTTCCGTCACCTGCCTGTATCGGCGCGACAAGGCGAATATGCCGGGTTCCATGCGTGAAGTGTACAACGCCGAAGAAGAAGGCGTGCGCTTCGAATGGCTCGCCGCGCCGGAAGCCTTTGAAGGCAAGAAGCAAGTGCAGGCCGTGCGCGCCGTGCGGATGCATCTTGGCCTGCCGGACGCCACGGGCCGGCAGCAGGTGGAAGCCATTGCTGGCAGTGATTTCACCCTGAAGGCTGATCTGGTGATTAAGGCGCTTGGCTTTGACCCGGAAGATTTGCCGATGATGTTTGAAGAAGCCGCGCTTTCCGTCACGCGCTGGGGCACGCTGAAGGTGGACCATCGCAGCATGATGACCGCACTGCCCGGCGTTTTCGCTGCGGGCGATATTGTGCGCGGCGCGTCCCTGGTGGTGTGGGGCATTCGCGATGGCCGCGATGTAGCGGAACAGATCGCGGCTTTCATTGACGCGGACCATGCACGCATGGCCGTTGCGGCGGAGTGATGATGATGAACGCAATTGAACAAGACATCGCCCTGATGCGCGCCGAAGCCGCGCGCCTTTCGCGTGAGGCGCATCTGGACCTGACCGAACATGATGCCTGCGGCGTTGGCCTTGTTGCCGCGCTGGATGGCAAACCCCGGCGTGAAGTGGTGCAGGCCGGCATTGATGCTTTGCGTGCCGTTTGGCATCGCGGCGCGGTGGATGCCGATGGCAAGACTGGCGATGGCGCGGGCATCCATATCGAAATCCCGCAGGATTTTTTCGCCGCCGTGGTGGAACGCGGTGGCGATAGGCTCCGCCCAGGACGCATTGCGGTGGGGCAGGTGTTTTTGCCGAAATCCGATTTGGGCGCGCAGGAGCGCTGCCGGCAGATTGTGGAAACCGAAATCCTCAATGCCGGCTATGCGATTTATGGCTGGCGGCAAGTGCCGATCAATGTTGCCTGCATCGGCGAAAAGGCCAATGCAACCAGGCCCGAGATTGAGCAAATCCTGATCCATGATCCGGAACAGCGCGATATCGGTACGGTTGAGCGCGATATGTATGTGATCCGTCGCCGGATCGAAAAACAAGCCATCGCGGCGCAGATAGCGGAGCTTTATCTATGCTCACTCTCTGCCCGGTCCATCATCTATAAGGGTATGTTCCTCGCGGAAGCGCTGACGGAATTCTATCCGGATTTGTTGGATGAGAGGTTTGTCAGCCGCTTCGCCATTTATCATCAGCGTTATTCCACCAATACCTTCCCCACCTGGCGCTTGGCGCAACCCTTCCGCACGCTGGCGCATAATGGCGAAATCAATACGCTGCATGGCAATGTGAATTGGATGAAGTCGCACGAGACGCGGCTTTCACATGCGCTGCTTGATCCCTTCATGGAAGATATCAAACCCGTGGTGCAGGCAGGTGGTTCTGATACCGCCACACTTGATAACGTGTTCGAATTGCTGGTGCGCGCCGGGCGCGATGCCCCCATGGCCAAGGCACTGCTGATCCCGGAAAGCCTGGGCAATAACGCCACCATGCCGCCGGCGCATCGTGATCTTTTCCTTTACTGCAATGGCGTCATGGAACCCTGGGATGGCCCTGCGGCGATTTGCGCGACTGATGGGCGCTGGGTAGTCGCGGGCTTGGATCGCAATGGCTTGCGCCCATTACGCTATAGCGTGACGGCCGATGGGCTGCTGATTGTCGGTTCAGAAACCGGCATGGTGAAGCTGGCGGAAGATAGGATCATCCAAAAAGGCCGGGTCGGTCCCGGGCAATGTATCGGCGTTGATCTGGATGAAGGCCGCTTCTTTGAAGATACCGCGCTGAAGGATTTGATTTCCGCGCGCAAGCCCTTTGGCCAATGGACCGCGCGCACTACGCGCATTGATGAAATTGTGAAAGCGGAGGCCGATGAACGCGCCAATCTGACCGGTGAGGATTTGCGTCGCCGTCAGCTTGCTGTCGGCTATACCTTGGAAGAATTGGAATCCATCCTGCACCCCATGGTGGAAGATGCCAATGAGGCTGTTGGGTCCATGGGTGATGACACGCCCATCGCGGTGCTGTCAGACCAATATCGCGGCCTGCATCATTTCTTCCGCCAGGCCTTCAGCCAGGTGACCAATCCGCCGATTGACAGCCTGCGTGAAACGCGGGTGATGACGCTGAAGACCAGGCTCGGCAATCTTGGGAACATCCTGGATGAAGACCCGACGCAGTGCGACATGCTGATGCTGGATAGCCCCGTTCTGTCCAATGCTGAGTTTGACGCCATGCGCGCCTATATGGGCACGACGGCCTGTGTGGTGGATTGCACCTTTCCTGTCGCGGAAGGTGAAGCGGGCCTCAGGCGCCATATTGAACGCATTCGCCGCGAAGCCGAAGAAGGCGTGCGTTCCGGCTGTGCCCATGTGATCCTGACGGATGAGGCGCAATGCGCCGAACGCGCCGTGATTCCGATGATCCTTTC
>CAIMVB010000128.1 GCA_903844785.1 uncultured Rhodospirillales bacterium
GTTGCATCTTCGCTTGGCGTGAAGATCGTGGTGAATGAATTCGTGTCCTACCTGGAGCTTGCGCAATCCGGCGGCGCGGGGCTTTCGGAACGGTCTCGGCTGATCCTGACCTATGCGCTCTGTGGTTTCAGCAATTTTGGCTCGGTTGGGATCATGGTGGCGGGCATGGCCGGTATGTGCCCGGAACGGCGCGCGGATATTCTGCGCCTGGGCATGCCTTCCCTGGTTTCCGCTTCTATCGCCTGCTGCATGACGGGCGCGGTGGTGGGGCTGCTGACGCCCTGAAATTAGCTTCTAGCCCTGCGGGGCATAACGCGGCAGGATATCAGCGAAGGAGCCCGCGCCATGTCCCATATCGTCCATCGCAATCTGTTGAAGGACCCGCCCATTGCCGTTTCGGGGCAGGGCATTTGGCTGCGCGATTCCACCGGGCATGATGTGATTGATGGCTCCGGCGGCGCGGCGGTGGCCTGCCTGGGCCACGGCCATCCGCATGTGGTTTCGGCGATGAAGGCGCAGATTGATCGGCTCTGCTACGCGCATACTGCGCTGTTCAGCGCCGGCAGTGCTGAGAAGCTGGCTGAAATGCTGGTCGGGCATAAGCCAGGCGGGCTGACCCATGCCTATTTTGTTTCCTCAGGCAGTGAGGGGATGGAAGCCGCGCTCAAAATCGCGCGGCAGTATTTTCTGGAGGCGGGCGAACCTCAACGCACGCGCTTCATTGCGCGCCGCCAATCCTATCACGGCAATACGCTGGGCGCGCTTGCCGCCAGCGGCAATATCGCGCGGCGCGCACCTTATGCGCCGATCCTGTCGGATGCTTTCAGCCATGTCTCGCCCTGCTATGCCTATCGCGATCGGCGCGATGATGAGACCGATGCGGATTACGTGGCGCGGCTGGCGGCAGAGTTGGAAGCGGAATTCCAGCGCCTTGGCCCGCGCAATGTGATTGCCTTTTGCGCTGAAACCGTGGTGGGCGCAACGCTTGGTTGCGCCACCGCCTTGCCTGGCTATTTCCAAGCCATGCGCGCGGTCTGTGATCGCCATGGCGCCTTGCTGATCCTGGATGAAGTGATGTCTGGCATGGGCCGCACCGGCACTTTGCATGCCTGGGAACAGGAAGGTGTATCGCCGGACATTCAAGTCATCGCCAAGGGTTTAGGCGGCGGTTATCAGCCGATTGGCGGCATTCTGGTGCATGGGCGCGTGGTGGAAACCCTGAAGCGCGGCACAGGCACTTTCAAGCATGGCCATACCTATCAGGCGCATCCGGTGGCTTGTGCGGCGGCGCTGGCGGTGCAGGAAGTGATTGCGCAGGAAAACCTGCTGGCCAATGCGCGCGCCATGGGGGCGTTATTGGAACGCGGTTTGGTAGAACGGCTCGGCAATCATCGCCATGTCGGTGATATCCGCGGCCGCGGCTTGTTCTGGGCGGTGGAATTCGTGCAGGACCGTGCGAGCAAATCAACCTTCGATCCCGCGCTTGCCGTCAATGAACGCATCAAGCACGCGGCCTTCGCGCATGGGCTTGCCTGCTACCCAATGGGCGGCACGATTGACGGCAAGCATGGCGATCACGTGATCCTCTCACCGCCCTATATCGTGAATGCGCGGGATGTAGAGATGATCGTGGAACGCTTCGGCGCCGCGGTGGATGAAGTTTTCGCCAGCCTGCCTAAAGCGTAAGATGCTGCGCACGCAGCGCTGGGTCTGCTTCCAGCGCTGCCATGCTGCCATCATAGCGGATTTCGCCACGTTCAATGACATAGGCGCGGTCCGCCACCGCCGCGGCGAAATCGAAATTCTGTTCTGACAGCAATACGGCGATGCCTTCGCGCTTCATGCTGAGCACCGCTTCCGCCATCAATTCCAGGATGACGGGTGCCAGCCCTTCTGAAGGTTCATCCAGCAGCACCGCATCGGGGTTGCCCATCAGCGTGCGCGCAATGGCAAGCATTTGCTGTTCACCGCCTGACATGGCGGCGGCGCGGCGGCCACGCATCGCGGCCAGATTGGGGAAAATCTCGAAAAGCCGCTCCGGGGTCCAGGCGGCATGGCCGCGCGCCGCACGACGGCCTACTTCGAGATTTTCGGCAACCGTCAGATCGGTGAAAATGCGCCGATCCTCTGGCACATAGCCAAGCCCAAGGCGCGCGATGCGAAAGGCTGGCATGCCGGAAATCTCCTGCCCCGCAAAGCGCACCTGCCCGGCGCGCGGTGGCAGCAGGCCCATAATGGCCTTCAGCGTGGTAGATTTGCCCGCGCCATTGCGGCCCATCAGCGCCGCAACTTCACCGCGCGCAAGCTTGAGCGAAACGCCGAACAGAATCTCCGCTGGGCCATAGCCTGCGCGCAGAGCTTCCACTTCCAAAACCTTATCAGCCATGGGCCGCTGCCCTGGCGCGCAACGCTGCACGTAAGCCGGAAGTGCCAAGATAGACGCGCTGCACTTCGGGATTAGCGCGCACTTCTTCCGGCGTGCCGGCAGCAATGATCTCGCCCCGCACCAGCACCAGAATACGATCCGCATGGGCGAAAACCGCATCCATGTCGTGTTCGGTGAACAGCACGCCAATGGCCGCACGCCGCGCAATGCCCGCCACCAGGCGCATCAGCGCGGCGCGTTCGCCTGGCGCCATGCCGGCGGTGGGTTCATCCATCAGCAAAAGCCGCGGCTTGCCCGCAAGCGCAATGGCAAGTTCCACGCGCTTCACATCACCATAGGCCAGCGTATTCATGGGCCGCGCCGCGGCATCGGCCATGCCAAGCTGATCGAGCAATTCAAGCGCTTCAGCGCGGAACAACGCTTCGGCACGCGCAATCATATCGCGCGTGCGTTGAGCATAGGCAATCAGCGCCATTTGAAGATTTTCAAGCACAGACATGGATAGAAATGTTTGCGCCACCTGAAAGCTGCGCCCCACGCCAAGCCGGCAAATGGCGCGCGGTGGCAGGCCGGTAATGTCTTGCCCTTCCAACAGCACGCGCCCGCTATCAGGGCGCAATTGCCCCCCCACCATGTTGAAGCTGGTGGATTTGCCAGCGCCATTCGGACCGATCATGGCCAGCATCTCACCGGCTGCCAGTGAGAAACTGACATCCCGCGCCGCCACCACGCCGCCGAATTTCTTGTTGAGCGCTTCAACCGCCAGCAGTGTCATGGCGCGCCACCTGTAAACCGCGCGCGCAGCGAAGCATAAGCGCCGCCCAGGCCACGCGGAAAGATCAACACCAGCGCAATGATCGAAGCGCCTAGCAGGAAGCGCCAATGATCCGTGAGCGGCATGAAGACATCCTTGATGCTATGGAAAGCCGCCGCCCCCAGCACCGGCCCCACCACGCTTTGCATGCCACCCAGCAAAATCATGGCCAGGAAATCCACCGAAAGCGGAATGCCCAAAAGTGTCGGATCAATCGAACCCTTGGAAAAAGCATAAAGCCCTCCCGCCAGCCCAGCCGCCGCGCCGGCGATGGTGAAGCCAAGCCAGCGATGGGCGCGTACATCAATGCCAATCGCTTCCGCCCGCGCCGCCGAATCCCGCGCGGCGCGCAAACTTGCGCCAAAGGGCGCATAAATCACATGGCGTAGCGCGATAATTCCAAGCACCGCCACCACCAGCACCAGGTAATGATAGACAATGCGCGATGCCGCCCAAGGCGCGGGCCAAACACCGACAATGCCATTATCACCGCCCGTAACTTCCACCCATTGGAAACAGACTGCATAGGCAATCTGCGCGAAAGCCAAAGTCAGCATCGCCAGATAAATGCCCTGCAAGCGCACGATGAAAAATCCGAATAGCGCCGCGAAAAAACCACTGGCCAAGGGCGCGACAATCAGCGCCGGTTCCATTGGCATGCCGAGCTTCGTCACCAAAAGCCCACTGGCATAGGCACCCAAGCCGAAATAGGCAGCATGGCCGAAGCTCACGATTCCGCCATTCCCCACCAGGAAATTCAGCGAAAAGGCAGCGAGCCCGAAGATCAAAACCTCGGTCGCCACCTTCACCGCATAGGCATCACCAAATAGTGGCAACATGGCTGCCACCAGTAATGCCAGCGCCACCAAAAGCTTTTCAAAAACGCAAAAGCGGCCAGGGCTCGCGATACCTTCGGGCATTGCTGAAGGCGGCGCAGCCTCAGGCCGTCCAAGCAGGCCCCAGGGTTTCACCACCAGCACCAGCGCCATCAGCAAGAACACCAGTACCAGGGTGATTTTCGGGAAAATCAATACGCCGAAAGCCTGCAATTGCCCAATCAACAGCGCAGCCAGAAAAGCACCACCGATGGAGCCCATGCCGCCAATCACCGTGACCACGAAAGCCTCAGTAATGATGGCAAGATCCATCTGCGCGGAAGCAGAAACGCGCGGTATTTGCAAGGCGCCACCCAGCCCGGCCAGAAAGGCGCCCAGGAATAGCGTGCCGGTAAACAGCAAAGCCTGATTGACGCCAAGTGCGCCTACCATTTCGCGGTCCCGCGTTGCGGCGCGCAGCAGAATGCCAAAGCGCGTTTTGTGCATCAGCAACCACAAAAGCCCGAGCACCACTGGCCCGGCGGCAATCAGGAAAAGCTCATAAGCCGGAAAGCGTTGATCGAGGATCATCACACCATGGCGCAGCCCTGGCGCGCGTGGCCCGGCGATATCCAAAGGCCCCCAGATATGCAGCACCGCATCCTGCACCATCAGCACCACGCCGAAAGTCGCCAGCAATTGGAATAGTTCCGGAACCTTGTAGATGCGGCGCAGTAGCAGGATTTCCATCGCCACGCCAAGCACGCCGACCACTGCGGCGGAAATCAGCACACCGGCAAAAAACAGCGTCGGCGATCGTTCAATCTGCAGCAGCCACGGTACAATCGTCACCGCCATATAAGCGCCGAGCATGTAAAAAGATCCATGCGCGAAATTCACAATCCGCGTCACGCCGAACACGAGCGTGAGGCCAGAGGCAATGATGAAAAGCGATGATGCGCTGGCCAGGCCGGAAAGCGCCTGGACCAGCAGAAAGCTGAATTCCACGCTCACGCCCGGCGCGCGGCCCGCACTTCTTCTTCGGGGAACATATAATCGGCGCCATCGGCATAGCGCGCATTGCGCATGATGCCTTGGCCATTCCGCTGCGTAGTCTCACCAACCCAAGTGCCCATGCTGCCTTGCTGATCAATGCCGCGCATGGTCACATTGCCCACAAGGGTATCGCTGCTCAGATCACGTAGCGCGTCCACCAGCACTTCATTATCAAGGCTATTCGCTTTGTTCAGCAGATTGGCAAGTACCTGCACGGTCACATAGCCAAGCAGGCTGCCCTTGCGCGGCGTATCATTGAAGCGCGCGCGATAGGCTTCAACAAAAGCGCGATGCGCCGACCCTTCCACCTGGTCCCAGGGATAGCCTGTCACCACCCAGCCTTCCGGCGTTTCATCACCCAGCGGGATCATGTATTCTGGTTCGCCTGTCAGCATGGAAAGCACGAAGCGGCGTTCGAACAAGCCCCGCGTATTGCCTTCGCGCACAAAGGCGGTCAGGTCCGGGCCAAACAGCACGTTGAAAATCGCATCAGGCCGCGCCTGGGCAAGTGCACCCACCGTGGCACCCGCATCTACGCGCCCAAGTGCCGGGTATTGTTCAGCGATGATCTCAGCCCCTGGAATGGCACTGCCAATCAAGCGCTTGAAATTCGCCGCTGCCGATTGGCCGTATTCGTAATTCGGCGCCACAATCGCCCAGCGTTTTTGCGTCTTGCCGCGCGCGGCTTCCACCAGCATGCGCGTTTGCATGTAAGTGGAAGGACGCAGCCGCCATGTATAACGATTGCCCTGCGCCATGGTCAGCGCATCGCTCAGCGGTTCGGTCGCAAAAAACAGCCGCTTGCGCTGATTGGCAAAATCCGAAACGGCCAGCCCGACATTGGAAAGGAAGGTACCGGCGATGAAGGCAACATTCTCCCGCGTCAGTAATTCTTCCGCCACGCGCACCGCATCGCCCGGCGTTGATCCATCATCGCGGAAGACGAATTCCAGCCGTCGCCCGCCCATGACGCCGCCCGTGGCATTGATCTGATCCGCGGCCAATTGCATGGCGTTGCGATAGGGGATGCAGAAGGCCGCCATGCGGCTATAGGAATTAAGCTCCCCAATGCGGATGGGCGCACCCTGCGCCGCTGCGCCGCGCCCGGTCGCCGCTGCCGCCAGCCCGGCCCCGCCGGCCAGGAGCGCCCGGCGCCCGAAAAAAATACTATCCATGACAAGCCTCTGCTGACTTTTCTCGCCCTTCACAATGGCGATGGGCGGGGCGCTGGTCCAGGGTCTAACGCCCAGTTGTTTGCATCGGCCAGATCGGGGGCTAGCCGGGCGCGGTGGCCTCGGCTAAAAGCCCGCCATCATGATTACCGTCCTGCTTGTCCTGCATCTTTTCGTGACGCTTGCGCTGATTGGCGTCGTCCTGCTCCAGCGGAGCGAAGGCGGCGGGCTGGGCGTGGGTTCTTCCCAGGGCATGGGGTCCTTCATGGGCGGGCGCGGCACGGCCAATTTGCTGACCCGTTCCACCGCCATCCTCGGTGCGGCGTTTTTTGCGCTGGCGCTGACCTTGGCGCTGCTGACCAAGGGCGCTTCGCAGCAGAACCGGTCCATCCTGGATGGCCCGGCGCCCATCACCGCCCCCGCCGCGCCGGCCCTGCCCGTGCTGCCGAGCGTGCCCACCAACTAATTACCGGGCCAAAAGCCCGTCTATTGCCTGAGCCAGCCTGACATCGCGCGCGGAAAGCCCGCCTGCGTCATGGGTTGCGAGCGTAATCTCTACCCGGTTCCAGACATTGAACCATTCCGGGTGATGGTCCTGCGCTTCAGCAAGTAGCGCCACCCGCGCCATGAAGCCCCAGGCTTCGGAAAAATCCTTGAAGCGGAAGGCCCGCGTGATGGCATCGCGCCCTTCCACCAGCTGCCAGCCGGGCAGGGCCGAAGCCAGCCCGGCCCGCTCCGCGGCGCTGAGTTGCTCCACCATGGCGTCAGATCATCGCCATGCCGCCATTCACATGCAAAGTCTGCCCGGTGACCCAGCCCGCCTCATTGCTCGCCAGATAGACCACGGCGGCGGCGATATCCTCGGGCGAGCCCATGCGTTGCGTCGGGATGCGGGTCAGCAGGGCGGTTTTTTGCGCGTCATTCAGCGCATCCGTCATGGCGGTTTTCACAAAGCCGGGGGCGACGACATTCACCGTCACGCCGCGGGTGGCCACTTCCTGCGCCAATGACTTCGACATGCCGATCAAGCCCGCCTTGGCGGCGGCGTAATTGGCCTGGCCGGCATTGCCGGTAACGCCGACGATGGACGCGATGGAAATAATCCGCCCCTGGCGCTTTTTCATCATGCCACGCAGCGCGGCGCGGGCCAGGCGGAAGGGTGCGGTCAAATCCACTTCCAGCACCGCATTCCAATCCGCATCACCCATGCGAAGCGCCAGCATATCGCGCGTGAAGCCGGCATTATTGACCAGAATGTCCAAGGACCCGGCCTCGGTTTCGATTTTTTCCACCAGCTTGGCGGGGGCTTCGGGGTCGGCCAGATCAGCCGGCGCGACAATGACGCGGGCGCCTAGCTCGGCAGCCAGTGCTTCCAATTCAGCGGCGCGGCGGCCGGTAATGGCAACCGTGGCACCCTGGGCGTGCAGCGCGCGGGCCACGCCAGCGCCAATGCCGCCCGTGGCGCCGGTGACAAGGGCGGTCTTTCCGGTCAAATCAAACATATCTCTCATCCCTGGTTGAAGCGTTTGAACAGGAAATGCCGCGCATGGCCTGGCGGCTGATCCTCAATACTGCCGAAAAGCGCATAGCCATGCTTTTCGTAAAAAGGCCGCGCCTGGAAGGAGAAAGTGTCCACCCAAGCGCCGATGCAGCCCCGGTCTCGTGCCTCAGCCTCCAGCCGCGTGAGAAGGCCTGATCCAAGGCCCGTACCACGCATATCTTCGGGCAAAAACAGGAAGTGCAAATAATACCAGGCACCGAAGCACCAACCGAAAGCACCACCCACCGGCGCGTCTTCGGCCCCGCGCCTGACCACCAATGACAGCGGCTTGTAGCCAAATTGGCCGATAAACGGTGCATTCAGGGCCGAAAGCCCATCCAAGGCTATCTTCGCGGCGGGATCATTCTCAATCTCCGAGAGTGTGATCTCGGCCATGATCAGAGCGTCTTCAGGAAGGCTTCCAGCTCGGCCGGATTGCCGATGGCAAGGGCGGTCGCTTCCGGCGCATTGCGCTTCATGAGGCCGGTCAGCACCTTGCCCGAGCCAACCTCGACAAACTTATCGCAGCCCATGGCGGCCATGGCGGCGACGCATTCGCGCCAGCGCACCGTGCCGGTCACTTGGCGCACCAGCAA
>CAIMVB010000129.1 GCA_903844785.1 uncultured Rhodospirillales bacterium
CATGCCGCGCATGGATGGCTTGGCCGCAACGGCGGCGATCCGTAGCTTGGAAGGCCCGGCCGGGCGCGTGCCGATCATTGCCATGACGGCCGCCGCCATGCCGGATGAGGTAGCGCGCTGCCTGGAAGCGGGCATGGATGCCCATGTGGCAAAGCCCATGGATTTGACTGCGTTGCTTGCCGCGGTTTCCGATATTCTGGAAAACCGGCCACGCCGCGCCCGGATTGTATCGGATGAACCTGATCCTGCCGGGCCGACCTTGATTGACCATACCACCTTGCAGGAATTGCGCGCTGCCGTTGGGCCAGGGCGCCTGCCAAGACTGATTGGTGTTTTTGCCGAGGAAACCCGCGCGCGCGTTATTCGTTTGTCGGAAACCGATGATGTTTCAGTGATTGAAGAAGAAGCCCATGGGCTGAAATCCGCTGCCGGCACTTTCGGTGCCGCGGCGCTGCGTTCCATCGCCACATCGCTGGAAGAAGCCTGTATGGCGCGCGATATGGCAAAGGTTTCAGAACTTTGCCGCTGCCTGCCCAATCTGGTGGAAAAAAGCCTTGCCGCCTTTCCAATGGCGTCTGGCGGCGCGGTCAATGCCGGCGGGAGTGATTAGCGCATATCTGTCACGCATACGCGCGACAGATATGCTCTGGCTTGATTTGAACCACTGATTAACCGCGCCGCTTTGCCAGTGTGGCGCATGAGGGGCCCTACCTTCCAACTTTTGGCGGAAGGCAGGGGCACGCTCTTTAGTTTTTCTCCTGAGGCCAAAGCAGGCGAGAGACCACGCCCGCCAATACCGCCCCAAGAATCGGCGCCAGCCAGAAAAGCCAAAGCTGTTCCAGCGCCCAACCACCCAGGATAAAGGCAGGGCCAGTGCTGCGCGCCGGATTGACCGAGGTATTGGTCACCGGAATGCTGATCAGATGGATCAGGGTCAGCCCTAGCCCGATGGCAATCGGCGCAAAGCCAGCAGCGGCCTTGCGATGCGTGGCTCCCAGAATGATGATCAGGAAGAAGAAGGTCATCACCACTTCGCAAATAAAGGCCGACAGCATCGCATATTTGCCGGGCGAATGGGCGCCATAGCCATTGGCCGCGAAGCCGCCATTCAAAGGCGCGCCGCCATTTCCGGTTGCAATTACGTAAAGGATCGCTGCGCCCAGGATCGCGCCTAAAACTTGGGCGATGATATAGGGCACCGCATCCGCCGCCTTGAAGCGGCCACCAGCCACCAGCCCAAGCGTCACCGCCGGATTGAAATGGCCGCCGGAAACATGGCCAACCGCATAGGCCATGGTCAGCACCGTCAGGCCAAAGGCGAAAGAAACGCCAAGAATACCAATACCCACCTGTGGAAACAGGGCGGTCAATACCGCCGCGCCACAGCCACCCAGAACAAGCCAAAGGGTGCCGAAAAGCTCGGCCGCCAAACGTCCCATCATCAAACGACTCTCCGATTGGTAAAGTTGCGTCGCCAAGCTCGCGCCCGGAACGTATCTTATCGTTAATTGTTAATTGTTTTTAAGTAAATACTTAAGGTCAACTCGGGTCAGCATGGGGCAAATGGCAGACCAACAAGGCTTTGAAAGACGTTGGGGCGTTTAAGCAATTTCGCGGATCAATTTGCGCTTCACGGCCTGACCAAAGCTGTTGAAATCCTCAGCCACAATGTAGAAGGCGCCCGGCCCGCCAATCACGCGGTCACGGAAATAAAGATCAAGATTGGCCGGTGGCGGGCGGCCGAAGGTGGGGCGGTCATTCACGATCGGCAGGCCATTGATCACAATGCCTTCCGCCACCGCCTTATCGCGCGCCACATCAACCGACGGGCCGCTATTATTCACGCCATCGCCGGAGACATCGATCACGCGCCGCGTTGCCTCAAAAGGGCAAGCCGCCAATTCGCGCCGCGCATGGATGATGGCGCCTGAGATAGAGGTCCAGGAAAGTGAGGCACGCGGCGCGCGCGCCAAATCCTCAGCCCATTTGCTGGCATCGGCTTCCGAGGCAATGCGCGCCCAGGGCAGCACCGTGCGCTGATATTCAATGCCGGCCCATTCGACATAAACGATGCCAATGGCGCCGATCATGCCGCCGCGAATGGCGGTGATGACCGCAGGATCAGCTACCGCATTGCGATAGCCTTCGCGCTGGAGCTTCGCCTCATCCTCGTCAATGGAACGCGAAACATCCACAGCGAGAACAAGCGCGACATCAACTGGTTCTTCAGCGCGCGAAGTGGCCGGCGCGCCCAGCAAGACGCCGCTGGTAGCGGCAAGAAGCGTGCGACGATGCATGACGCGCCCCTTCAGTGAAGGCCGTCATGCTGACGAAAACGCTGGCGATTTACAAGTTTTTCAGCACCACATCGGCTGCGCGGGCAGCGTCTTCTTCAGTCATGTAAGCGTGCATCGGCAAGGAAAGCACTTGCCCCGCCAGGTTTTCGCTGATCGCAAGCGGCGGCGGATTACCCGCGAAGGCCATGCTGTGATGCGCCGCATAAGCGGGCTGGCGATGCAGCGGCTTCGGGTAATAAATGCCACTGCCGATACGCTCAGCGGTCAAAGCCGCCTGGACCTTGGCGCGCTGGTCAGCATCGCGCAGCCGAATGGTGTAAAGCCCCCAGGCATTAACCGCGCCGGCGGGGGCGGCCTGAATGCCAACCCGCCCACCAAGCGCCGCATTATAGACAGCGGCAATCTTGGCGCGCATGGCCAATTCACCCGCGAGCAACGGCAGTTTCGCGGCAAGAATAGTGGCCTGGATGGTATCAATCCGGCCATTCATGCCAGTGCGTTCCACCTCATAACGCGTTTTGCCTTCGCCATGGGTCCTCAGGCTGCGATACAATTCCGCGCGCGCCGGATCATCGGTCAGCAGCGCCCCGGCATCGCCATAAGCGCCGAGCGTCTTGGTGGGGTAGAAGGAAAGCGCGGCGGCATGCCCCCAGCGGCCCAGCTTCTTGCCGTTCAGCGTGGCGCCAAAGGCTTGCGCTGCATCATCAAGCGCGAACATCCCCTCCCGCGCGCAAATCACTTCAATCGCAGGCCAATCAGCGGGCAGGCCGAACAAATCCACGCCCACCACGGCGCGCGGGCGGAGCGCGCCACGGCGCTTCACTTCTTCAATGCGGCGTTCCAGATCGGCGATGTCCAGATTATAGCTGTATTTGTCCACATCCACGAAAACCGGCGTGGCGCCCAGCACCAAAGGTACTTCGGCGGTTGCGGTATAGGTGAAGGCGGGCAGAAACACCGCATCACCGCGCCCAATGCCTTCCGCCATCATGGCGATTTGTAGCGCATCCGTGCCGGAAGAAACGCCAACGCAATGCGCCGCGCCTGCAAAAGCCGCCAACCCCTCTTCAAGCTCAGCCACTTCAGGCCCCATGATGAAGCGCCCCGAATCGAGCACCGCGGCGATGCGCCGATCAAGCTCTGCCCGGATCAGCTTCTGCTGGGCCATCACGTCGAATAACTGAATGGGGCGAGGTTCGCTCATTTGGCCCGAAACCCTTTCGAAAAATCAGGGGTGAAACTGAACCCCAAACGCCCGCCTGCCAAGGCTTGGGCAATCACCAATTCTTTCTGCCTGCTTCAAGGCGAAATTATGCACGCCCCTTGGCCAGCGCCGCGAGCCGGGCGGTGCGGACATCACCAAGGCAAGCCAATAAATTCGCTTCCACCGCGACCAGGCGCGTTGCATCCAGCCCGACTACGCTTTGGCGCAGCTCTGCCAACAAGTCTTCGGGGGATTTGGCCGCCGCATGGGTGGGTGGTGCGGCGGGGGCTACCGCGACAGGCGCTGGCGCTGCGGGCAATTCGCCATCATCCCAGATGATGCGTGGCGGTTCTGGCTGGCGGCGTGCTTCGCTGCTTCCGGCCAACTCTTCAATCATGCGGCGCCGACAGCCGGGATCGGCTTCGATCCTGTCGCGGTAATGGCGATATCCGCCATCATCCGGCCCGCGCAGCAGGATGCGGCGATAAAGATTGGTGATGAATTCATGGTCAGACCCCTGGAGAAGGTCCTGCCCCCTGAGCACGCGCATGAGCCGGTTTCCCGCAAAAGGGCGAAGATACTTGCTTTATCTTTGGAAATATTCCCGCCCGTCAACGCCGCGCTTCAAAAAAACCCTTGAGCAAGGCACTGGCCTCACCTTCCCGGACGCCGCCCACCACTTCGGGGTGGTGATGGCAGGAAGAAGCGGCGAAAACCCGCGCGCCGTGATCCACCCCGCCGCCTTTTGGGTCATAGGCGCCAAAGACCACGCGGGCGACGCGAAAGAAGGAAGCCGCCTGGGCGCACATGGGGCAGGGTTCCAGCGTCACCGTCAGGGTGCAATCGCCAAGCCTAGTTTGGCCGAGACGCCGCGCCGCTTCGCGCAAGGCGAGCATTTCGGCATGGGCTGAGGGGTCGTGGCGGGCTTCAACCTCATTGCCGGCGCGAGCCAGCACTTGGCCTGCCTTATCTGTCACCACGGCGCCAACCGGCACTTCGCCGCGGGCAGCGGCGGCGCGGGCTTCCTCCAGCGCGATCTCCATGGGGGTCATGGCACCTTCCTGCCCTGCCCTGCCGCTTCGGTCCAGGGGCAGTGCGTGATTCCCTTTGCCTTCGGATTGGCCTAAAGCTGCGGCATGAGATCCCTTCCCCTGATTGGTGTGACACTCGATTCCGAAGAGGCCGGCGGCTGGTCCAAGCTGCCCTGGTATGCGCTCAGGCGGAATTACTTCTCGGCCATTGTCGCGGCGGGGGGCTTGCCGGTCGCGCTGCCGCATCATCCGGAAATGGCCGAAGCCTATTTGGATGAGGTGGATGGGCTGATGGTGACCGGTGGCGCCTTTGATGTGGACCCGGCGCTATGGGGCGGCGGCGCGCCGCATCCGAAAGTGACCCTGAAGCCGGGGCGAACGGATTTTGAAATGGCGGCAACCCGCGCGGCCCTTGCCCGTGATAAGCCCGTGCTTGGCATTTGCGGCGGGCAGCAATTGCTTGCAGTGGCGCTGGGCGGGCGCCTCATTCAACACATCCCGGATGAAGTGCCGGGGGCGCTGGCCCATGAACAGCCCAATCCGCGCACGGAACCGGGGCATGAGGTTGCCATCACCGAAGGCAGCATGCTGGCGCGCATTATCGGCAAGCCGCGCATGGCGGTGAATTCCGCCCACCACCAAGCGGTGGCGAGCATTGGCGAGGGCGCGCTGGTGAATGCGCTGGCGCCCGATGGCGTGATTGAGGGTATTGAACACCCCGGCTATCGCTTTGCGCTTGGCGTGCAATGGCACCCGGAATATGCGGTGGATCCTGATGATCCCGCGATTTTCCGTGCCTTCATCGCGGCCTGCCGCGCATGAGTGACGAAGATGAAGCCGAAGGCCCACGCGGCGAACGCATTGCGAAATTCCTCGCCCGCGCCGGTGTCGCTTCGCGCCGTGATGCGGAAAAACTGATCGCCGAAGGGCTGGTGCGGCTGGGCGGCAAGCTGGTGACAAGCCCGGCCACTTTTGTTTCGCCCGGTGATACGGTCATTGTGAATGGCAAGCCGATTGCGGCGCCCGAACGCACGCGGTTGTTTCGCTACCATAAGCCAACAGGCTTCGTGACCACGCATCGGGACCCTGAAGGCAGGCCCACGGTTTTTGCCAATCTGCCGCAGGGCTTGCCGCGTTTGGTTTCCGTGGGAAGGCTTGACCTGACCAGCGAAGGCTTGCTGCTGCTGACCAATGATGGCGCGCTGGCACGCAAGCTGGAATTGCCGTCCAATGGCTGGCTGCGGCGCTATCGTGTGCGCGTGCATGGCAAGGTGAATGAACGGGCTTTGGCGGCGCTTGCGCGCGGGGTTACGGTGGAAGGTGTGGCTTACGGCCCGATTGAAGCGGGGCTGGATGCGCGCATGGGCACTAATGCCTGGCTGACAGTGGGCCTACGGGAAGGCAAAAACCGTGAAGTGCGCAAAGTCATGGCGCATCTTGGCCTTGCAGTGACCCGCCTGATCCGCACGGCTTATGGTCCCTTCCAATTGGGCTCCTTGCCGCGCGGCGCGGCGGAGGAAGTGAATGCCAAGGTGCTGCGGGAACAATTGGGGCTTGATGCGCCAAAGCGCGGGCGCGAAGCCGCCGAGGAACCGGCAGCGCCCGAACCCATTGAAAGCAAGCCGCAACGCCCACCGCGCGCGCGCCATGCCGGGCCGCAGACGCCACGGCGCAGCAAGGGCTGATGCGCATCATTGCCGGGCGCTGGCGTGGGCGCGCGTTGGTGTCCCCACCGGGCCTCGCCACGCGCCCAACAAGTGACCGTGCGCGCCAGGCGATATTTGACCAGCTTTGGCATGCGCCCTGGGCCGGGCGCGATATGCTGGAAGGTGCTACCGTGCTGGATGCCTTCGCTGGCACCGGCGCCATGGGGCTTGAAGCGCTTTCCCGCGGCGCAGCGCGCAGCTTTTTCATGGAACAGGATCGCGCCGCGCTAGCGGCACTTCGCGCCAATATCACCGCCTGCAAGGCAGGTGATGCCTGCCGCGTGATGGCTGGCGATGTCACCGCCCCCCCCATCGCGGCGGCGGCTTGCACCCTGGTGTTCCTCGACCCGCCCTATGGCAAAGGGCTGGTGCCGCGCGCGCTGGCTGCCTTACAGGCCAAAGGATGGATCGCGCCCAGCGCGCTGATCATCGCCGAGACGGGGCGCGATGAAGAAGCCGAAATACTGCCAGGGTATGAGTTGATCTCAGTGCGCGAACATGGCGCAGCGCGGCTTTCTGCGCTGCGGCGCGCGCCGGATTGCGGAGACGCTGCTTCCTGATAGGCTTCCCCAAAACTGGGAGGAATATCATGCGTCGTCTGCTGCTTGCCGGGCTTGCCGCCCTTGCCCTTTCCAGCCCTGCCATGGCGCAGGAACGCACCGTGCGCGTTATCAGCGGTTTTGCCGCGGGCGGCACGGGTGATTTAATGGCGCGGCTGATTGCCGAATATGCCGCGCCGCATCTGCCCGCGCGCGGCGTGGTAGAAAACCGCACCGGTGCCAATGGCTTGATCGCCGCCGAAGTGGTGGCGCGTAGCGCGCCCGATGGCGCCACCGTGCTGCAATGCCCGATGGGCACCATGACCATCACGCCCAATCTGCCAGGTGCGAGCCTGCCGGTTGACCCGCGCACGGAGATGACCGGGATCGTGAATGTGGCGCTTTCCACCTATGGCTTGGTGGTGGCGGCCAATGGTCCGCATAAGGATGTGGCGGGGTTGCTGGCAGCCGCACGCGCCAAGCCGGGGGGCTTGACCTATGCTTCCGCCGGGGTTGGTTCCGCGCAGCATCTTTCGGTGGAATTGCTCAAGGCCAAGACCGGGCTTGATATTGTTCATGTGCCCTATCGCGGCGCGACACCGGCGATTGTGGATATTCTTGGCGGGCGCGCGGATTTCATGATCACGAACCTCGGCGATGTCACGCGCCAGATTCAGGGCGGTGAATTGCGCCTCCTCGCCCTTGGGGATCCAACAGGTTCGCCGCTTTTCCCGCAGGCGCGCCCGATTTCCGATTGGGTGCCGGGGCTTGAAATGGCCGGCTGGTTTGGCGTGTGCGGCCCTCGTGCCATCAATGCCGATGCAGCCCGCGCCTGGAATGAAGCCATGAAGAAGGCGCTGGAAAACCCATCCTTCAGGCAAAGGCTGCTCGATTCCGGCCTGACGCCCAATTTTGAAGATATGGCGAGTTTCAACCGCCGCATCGCCAATGATCTGAAATCCTGGGGCGAGGTTATCCGCGCCGCTGGCGTGAAAGCGGATTGAGGAAAAGCACTATGATCGAGACCATCATTGATATCCAAACCCGCGCCGGCGCGATGGAGAGTTTTATCTGCCATCCGGAACGCAATGGCCCCTTCCCTGCCGTGCTGATGCTGATGGACGCGCCCGGCATCCGTGAGGAGCTTTACGATATGGCGCGGCGCCTGGCCGCCACCGGCTATTATGTGGTTTTGCCCAATCTTTATTACCGCGCCGGGCGTGATTCCAAATTCGGCCCCACCGTATTGACAATGGGCGACCCGGAACGCGACCGCATGCGCGCCATTCGCACCAAAATGACCATTCCGCCGGTGATGGAAGATGTCGCGGACATGTTGGGCTTCCTCGACCAGCAAAAGCAGGTGCGCCCCGGCCCGGTTGGTGTGCATGGCTATTGCATGAGCGGGCCTTACGCATTGGCCGCTGCCGTGCGTTACCCAGGGCGCATCGCCGCCGCCGCTTCCTTCTACGGCACTTGGCTGGTGAGTGACGCGGTGGAAAGCCCGCATCTGACGCTGGGGCAAGGTAGTGCGGAGCTCTACATCGCCTGCGCCGAACATGATGAATTGGCACCACTTCCAATGGTGGATGAATTGCGCGGATTGTTTGAAGCTTCCGGCGCCGCCGGCGAATTGGAAATCTACCCCGCCGTGCATCATGGCTTTGCTTTTCCCGGCCGCTGGTGCTTCGACAAGCCAGGGGCAGAGCGCCATTGGGAAAGGCTGATTGCGCTTTATCGGCGGCGCTTGGGTTGAGGGGCGGCACACGCATGACACATACATCCCGCCGAGGCCTGCTGGCAGGCGCCACTGCGCTACTTGCCGCGCCAGCAATCGCGCAGGGTCAGGCTTGGCCCAATCGGCCCGTGCGGCTGATCAGCCCCTTCGCGCCAGGTGGGCCGCAGGATATTCCCGCGCGCTTCATGGTGGAATTTCTGACCCCGCGTCTGGGTCAGCCGGTGATTTATGAACATCGCGCGGGCGCGGGCGGTTCGCTTGGCGCGCAATATGTGGCGCAGGCGACAGATAATCATAGCTTCCTGATTACATCATCATCCATTGCAACCCTGCCCGCCATGCGGCGCGACCCTGGGCTTGATCCGCTGACAGATTTGCAGCCGGTGAGTTTGGTGACAGATGCGCCGCTGCTAATTTCAGGCCGGCCCAACGGCCCGGCGGATTTGGCGGCCTATCTGGCGCGGGCCAAGGCCAATCCGGGCAAGCTTTCCTGGGGCAGTTCCGGCGTTGGTTCCGCCACGCATCTGGCCGGCGCTTTGCTGATGCAACGCGCGGGGATTGAATTGCTGCATGTGCCTTATCGCGGCGCGACGCTTGCCATGAATGCGCTTTTGGCCGGCGATATTGATAGCATCATCACTGATGTTTCGATCCCGCTTGAGCATTTGCGCGCCGGCACGCTGCGGCCAATTGGCGTCACCAGCGCGGCGCGTGCGCCCCTGCTGGCCGATGTGCCTGCCATCATCGAACAAGTGCCACGCTATACAGTACCCTTCTGGTTTGCGCTGATGGCGCCAAAGGCCATGCCGCCCGAGCCCATTGCCCGCCTGCTCGCAGAACTTGCGCCCCTCGCCATGCCAAGCAGTGAGCTTTCCCGCCGTATGGCTGAACGCGGTTCACAATTGCTGTTGAATGGCCCGGCACCGCTAGCGGCACGCTTGCGGGAGGAGATTCCCCAATGGCGCGAAGTGGTGGCGGCGGCGGGGATTCAGCCGGAATAGAGGTTTGATTTTCTAATCTAGATCAAAATAACTCATCAAAAATAAAAGGGAGCAGCAAGATGAAACGCCGGGATATTCTTCTGTCTGCACTCGCGGCACCGGGCATTGCGCCTGGGCTTGCTGCGGCGCAGAGCTTTCCCTCTCGCCCCATCACTCTGCTGGTGCCGTTTCCACCAGGTGGGGCGACTGATGTGCAAATGCGCGCTTTCGCCGAAGCGGCCTCTCGCGCCTTTGGCGTTCAGGTACTGACCGAAAATCGCCCGGGCGCGGGTGCAACCCTGTCAGCCGCCGGCGTCGCCCGGGCAAGGGCCGATGGCTATACCATTGCGCAATTCCCTCTGCCGGCGATGCGGCTGCCTTTCATGCAGCGCATGCCCTTCAATCCGCGTACCGATTTCACGCCTATCATGCATTTGACAGGCTATCTGTTTATCATGTGCGTGCGGGGCGATAGCCCTTATCAAAGCTGGGCTGATCTTGTGGCCGATGCGCGCCGCCGCCCGGGCGAGGTGCGCATTGGCAATACAGGCGCCAATGGTACGCCCCATCTTGCCAATATTGATCTTGCGACGCATGAAAAACTGGAAATTGTGCATGTGCCCTTCCGCGGTGAAGGGGATGCTGTGCCAAGCCTGCTTGGCGGGCATATTGAAGCGTGTTCTACCGGTTCCGGCACGCTGCCCATGATCACGGAAGGCAGGTTGCGCGCCTTGAATGTCTGGACACGCCAGCGGAGCAGCAAGCTACCCCAAGTGCCAACCCTGATTGATCTTGGCTATCAGGATATGGTGATCACTTCACCCTATGGGCTGGTGGGACCCGCGGGAATGGACCCGGATATTGTTGAAAAACTACATCAGGGCTTTCGTACAGCGCTGAGAGATCCTGCGCATATCGCCACGCTTGATAGGCTGGATATGCCGGTAGAATACCTCAGTCCTGCGGATTATGCCGCCTTCATGAAGCGCACGATTGATGAAGAAGAAGCGCGTGTCACAAGGCTTGGTTTGCGGGGGTAGCCGGGCCTTTGACCAGCACATTCTTGTGCGTGAACCAGCCAGGGTAGTTTTACGCCAAGTGGGATAATTTGGTGGGTGTAGAAAATGCGACCAAACAAGCACTTATTGTGTTCGTCAGGTCAATGAATATGACGACAATGCCCAAGAATGTGTCACGCAAAACACATATCGCCTAAGCGCGCAGCGTAAAAACCATGGTTTTTACGCTTCTACTATCTTTGCTGAGGCGGCGTGGCGGTAGCCGGGTTGCCGGTAAAAATGGTTTCAGAACTCCGCGCCATGACCTTCAGCCTTGCAGAAGCCGCCGCGATAGGCGCAGGGGAGATCGGGTCTATACCCGCATAGGGGTTGTGCATGATCAGTGAGGTGTGCAGCGCCGAGAGAGAAAGCCAAGTGAACAGAAAGGTCGCGGCGAAAAGTGGCCTTGGGCGGTCCGCATGCGTGAGCATCAGCACCAGAATGGCATTCAGACAGAAAAACAACCCCAGCGCCACTTTTTCAATAGTTGGATGCTTCAGGGAAACTTCGATCCGCTGCAGGCGATATTCACGCAATTTTTGGACTGATGAGAGCATTTGCTGTCCAATTTGCGGGTGCCCGAACTGATAGAGGTTGGAATAAACGAAATCGCTGATACCAATGATTTTCGCCAAAGATCCTGCTGAAGAATTATTCTGATCGCGCGTGCCATTTTGCATGCGGGGCCAATCTTCGTTCAATACTGCGTCCGAATAGGCCACCAACAGGTTCTGAAGCGGTTCGCCCACATCGCGTGGCAGATTGACAGCTACCCGCCCCATGGTGCGGAGGATATCCGCTTCCAGCAGCAAGGTGTCAGAAGCTTTTTGCCGAATTTGACCGACATCGTTCAAAAGAAACGCGATGCAAAGCACCAGCAAGGCTGAACTGGCCTGATTGACCCCGCTTGCTTGCATACCAGCATAACGCTTCACCAAGGAAAGGGTTGGTTCCCGGCTAACAATCAAAAAAACCAGCCCAGCAACACAAATGGCGGCAAGGAAAATACCCAGATAAGCCAGATAGTACAGATAGTACGGCACCCTAATTCCCCAATCAAAAATAACAGGGAAAACAATCAATATATTTGTTCAGCTAAGTATAGTTAAATTTTGGAATTTTATTGACTTGGCATCTGCATCCGATGGGGGGGCATTGCCGAACAGGAAAAAAAGTACTGTACGCCAAACCACGCGCGCCGTGCCCGAAAAACCACAAATGGAAAAACTTGGTGGAGCTGAGCGGGATCGAACCGCTGACCTCGTCATTGCGAACGACGCGCTCTCCCAACTGAGCTACAGCCCCGCACCAAGGGGGCGCTGAGTGCCCCAGGCGGAGCGTAAAGTCAAGGCGGCCAAGCCGCCGGACCCTTGCCAGGGCCTGCCCCCGGGCCCAAAAGGCTTGCGGCCAAGGCCCATTTTTTAGATAAATCAGCGCATTCCCCTCCCCTCGCCGTCCAAGGCCCGGGGCGGAGGAGGCAGGAGGCTTCATGCACGCGTTATTCTGGCTGCTGGATACCGCTCTCAGTCTTTTTGTCTGGGCGCTGATTATCAGCGCTGTTGTCTCGCTCCTGATCGCGTTCAATGTGCTTGATACCCGCAACCGCGGCGTCTGGGCGATTGCGGATTTCTTCCATCGCCTGACAGAACCGGCCTTGCGCCCCATTCGGCGCTTCATGCCCAATCTGGGGGGCATTGATATCTCCCCCGTCGCGCTGATTCTGCTGCTGCAGGCGTCACGTATCCTGCTGGCCGAAATCCAGTATGGCCTGCTTGGCAGCAGCCTTGGCCGATGAGCAGCTTCTGGCGCGCGGAAGCCGCCGGTTTGCTGGTGCGCGTGAAAGTGCAGCCGAAATCCCGCCGCCCAGGGCTTGATGGCCTGCGCCCCAGTGCTGATGGGCCCCGGTTGCGCGTGGCCGTGACTGAAGCGCCTGAAGATGGC
>CAIMVB010000130.1 GCA_903844785.1 uncultured Rhodospirillales bacterium
CGTGGCCGGGTGGAGGACGCATGAGCGGCGAAGGGGAGGGCTTTCTCTCCCGCTGGTCGCGCCGCAAGCGCGCCACTGCGGAAGGCCGCCCGCCGGAGGAACCCGCCCCACCCGCTGAAGCCCCGCCGCCCGTTACCCTGCCGGAGGCCGAGGCCGATGATGAATTTGACCTGGCCAGCCTGCCGCCCGTGGAAAGCCTGACCCTGGAGAGTGACTTCAAGGCCTTCCTGCACCGCAAGGTGCCGCTGGATTTGCGCGCTGCCGCGCTCCGCCGGGCCTGGAGCCTCGATCCCGCGATCCGGGATTTCATCGGCCCCGCCGATTACGCCTGGGATTTCAACGCACCCGATGGCGTGCCGGGTTTTGCGCTGGAATTGGGCGGCGATGCGATGAAGCTACTGTCCCATGCGCTTGGGCTGGATGCCCCGGCACAGCCACCCGCCAATCCAGAGGCTGCGGAGGCGTCACCTGAACCGCCCTTGCTGGCCGAAGCGCCCGTCCTGCCGGCAGAACCTGCCCTGCCCGGTTTGGCCATTCCAGAAGAACCGCCACCTGCTGCGCCGGCGCCGGAAGCCCCGGCACTAAACCCGCGCCGCCATGGCGGGGCTTTGCCTGTGTAACATTCTTTAGATGAATTTCATGACAGTATTGCGTCACCCGGGGTAAATTGAGTAATGGAGTCGGAAAATCGGAAGGTCATCGTTCCTGTATCACCCTGAAATGGTATCGAAAAATTACTGATTTGCCATTTTGGGTGTATGCGGAACAAGTTCATGACGGTTCATAATTGAGACAGAGGAAGCAGCGGCCAGAATGCGGCCCATGACGCAGAAAGATACGGCACCGGATGCCATGGCTACCGAAAGGGCGCGGCTTTTCGCGCTGCTTGGTCGCCTGCTTTTTGCCGCGCCGGATACCCATCTGCTGGCCGCCTTGGTTGCTCTGCCCGGTGATTCCTCGCCGCTTGGCAAATGCTACCGCGCCTTGGCCGAAGCCGCATCGGTGACCGATCCCGTGCAGGTGGAACGCGAATTCCACGATTTGTTCATTGGGCTTGGGCGCGGGGAATTGCTGCCCTTCGCATCCTATTACATCACGGGCTTCCTGCATGAACGGCCTTTGGCCGATCTGCGTGCTGACCTTGCGCGGCTTGGCATGGAACGCGCCCAAGGGGTGGCTGAACCGGAAGATCACATCGCATCCGAATGCGAAAGCTTCGCGGGCCTTTTATCCGGCGTGTTTCCGGGCGGCGCCACGGCGGCTGAGGCGTTTTTCGTCCGCCATCTGCGCCCCTGGGCGGGGCGCTTCTTCGCGGATCTGGAAGCGGCGGAAGCCGCACGTTTTTATCGTGCCGTGGGCGCCTTGGGCCGCATGGCGATTGAGGTTGAATTGGCGGCGCAGGAATTGCCCGTCTGATGTTTTTCGCTGGGAGGCTTGAGCATGAGTGGTGATGAAAAACAGGTCGCGCAACGTCGCGGCTTTCTGAAGACCTTGGGCCTTGCCGCAGGTGGTGCTGCGGCGGCGACAGCAGCGGAAGCCGCCGGCCCGCTGCGTGCTGATGCTGTGCCCGCTGGCACGGCGCGCAAGGAAGGCCAGGCTGATCGCGTGAAGGCGCGCTACCAGGGCAATAGCGCGCATGTGCAGGCCTTCTATCGCACCAATCGTTACGGCGACTGAGAAAAAGGGAAGAATCCCATGCTGATCAAACGCACAGATGGCAAGGCCGCAAAGCAGCGTCTTGCTTCCGCCTATCAGGGGCTTTCCGCCGGTGGGCTCGATCGCCGCGCCTTTTTGCGCCAGGCCGGGCTTGGTGGGGCAGGGCTGGCAGCACTTGGTGCCATTCCGCTTTCCACCATGCGCCCCGCCGAAGCAGGGCCGATGGATCACACTAAGCCCGTGCAGCGCGTGAAGAATATCTGCACCCATTGTTCCGTTGGCTGCACCGTGATTGCTGAAGTGCAGAATGGCGTTTGGGTGGGCCAGGAACCCGCGTGGGAATCCCCCATCAATCGCGGCACGCATTGCGCCAAGGGCGCATCGGTGCGCGAATTGGTGCATGGCGACCGGCGCATCAAATACCCGATGAAGCTGGTGAATGGCCAATGGCAGCGCATGTCATGGGACAATGCGCTGACCGAAATTGGCGACAAGCTGATGGAAACCCGCCAGAAAAGCGGCGCCGATGGCGTGTTCTGGTTGGGCAGCGCCAAATTCTCCAATGAAGGCGCTTATCTCTATCGCAAATTGGCCGCCTTCTGGGGCACGAATAACGTCGACCATCAGGCGCGCATTTGCCATTCCACCACGGTGGCCGGTGTTGCCAATACCTGGGGTTATGGCGCGCAGACCAATTCCTATAACGACATCCGCAATGCCAAGACCATGATCATCATGGGCGGCAATCCGGCGGAAGCGCACCCGGTCAGCTTGCAGCATGTGCTGGCAGGCAAGGAACAGAACCGCGCCAATCTGATTGTGATTGACCCGCGCTTCACCCGCACCGCGGCGCATGCGAATGAATATGTACGCATCCGTCCGGGTACCGATATTCCCATCATTTGGGGCATGCTGCACCACATTTTCGCCAATGGCTGGGAAGATAAGGAATTCATCCGCCAGCGCGTCTATGGCATGGATGAAATCCGCGCCGAATGCGCCAAATGGAACCCGGTGGAAGTTGAGCGTGTAACCGGTGTGCCGGGCGCGCAGCTGAAGAAGGTCGCGGAAATGTTCGCGACGCAAAAGCCAGCTACGCTGATTTGGTGCATGGGTGCCACGCAAAAGACCGTTGGCACCGCCAATGTGCGCGCTTTCTCCATCCTGCTGCTGGCCACCGGCAATGTCGGTTCCAATGGTACGGGGGCGAATATCTTCCGCGGCCATTGCAATGTGCAGGGGGCGACGGATTTCGGGCTCGATGTCACGACGCTGCCGGCCTATTACGGGCTGGATGAAAACGCCTGGCGGCATTGGTCGCGGGTTTGGAATGTTTCCTATGAAAGCATGGTGGCGCGTTTTGACAGCCCCGCCATGATGACAACGCCGGGCATTCCGACAACGCGCTATTTCGATGCGGTGACCCTGCCCAAGGACCAAGTCCAGCAGCGCGATAATCTGAAGGCCATGGTGGTGTTCGGCCATGGCGGCAATACCGTCACGCGTATGCCGGAAGCCGTGAAGGGGCTGGAAGCGCTTGATCTGCTGGTAGTGGCGGACCCGCATCCGACCACCTTCGCGGTGCTGGCGAACCGCAAGGAAAACACCTATTTGCTGCCGATCTGCACGCAGTTTGAATGTTCTGGCAGCCGCACCGCTTCC
>CAIMVB010000131.1 GCA_903844785.1 uncultured Rhodospirillales bacterium
GCGCGCACCAGACGGAACACTTCCTCCAGCGCCAGATGGAAGGCTTGGTCTTCCACATGCTTGCCAACCAAGCCGGGCATGGCAGTAAGCGATTCTAGCAGGGCCACATCATCGCCCACCGCCGGCGCAGTTTCCGGCAGCTTGCCCTCACAATTGCGCTGAATGAGTGACAGCGTGCGATTGGCAAGATTGCCCAAAGCATCCGCCAATTCGCCATTCAGCCGATTGGCCAGCGCTTTCCGCGCAAAATCGCCATCCGCGCCGAAGGGCACTTCGCGGAGCAGGAAATAGCGCAAAGGGTCCAGTCCGAATTCTTCCACCAGCGCCACCGGATCAATGGCATTGCCGAGGGACTTGGACATTTTCTGCCCCTCGATCGTCCACCAGCCATGGGCAAAAACGCGCTTCGCGGGCGTAATCCCCGCCGCCATCAAAAAGGCCGGCCAATAAATCGCGTGGAAGCGCACAATATCCTTGCCGACGAAATGGGCACTCGCCGGCCAGAATTTCCAGCGCGCTGCCTTTTCATCGGGGTAACCGGCAGCGGTAATGTAATTGGTCAGCGCATCCAGCCAGACATACATCACATGGGCTTCATCGCCCGGCACCTTCACGCCCCAGGTGAAGCTGGTGCGTGAGATCGAAAGATCGAGCTTTTCCGGCTTATCCGCGAAATCCTTGAGGCCCTGCTGCACAAAGGCGCGCACTTCATTGCGCCGCGCTTCGGGCTGCACATCAATCCGTTCCGGGTGGCCTTCCGGCAAATCATAGCGCCGCAGCAATTCCGGCAGCCATTTGGACAGGCGGAAGAAATAGGAAGGCTCCCGCACCCATTCCACCGGCGCGCCGGATGGGGCGTATTTCACGCCATCGCGTTCGGTCAGCTCATCCGGGCCGTAAAAGGCCTCATCACGCACCGCATACCAGCCCTCATAATGGCCAAGGTAGATTTCATCGCGCTTCGCCAATTCTTGCCACAGCGCGGAACAAGCGGCCTTATGGCGCGCTTCCGTGGTGCGGATGAAATCATCATTGGAAAGGCCAAGCGTGCCGGTCAGGTCGCGGAAATGCTGGCTGACGCGATCAGTGAAGATTTGCGGGTTCATCCCCGCATCACGCGCGGCCTTTTCCACCTTCTGGCCATGCTCATCCGTGCCGGTCAGGAAAAACACCTCATGGCCCTGCAAGCGCCACCAGCGCGCCAGCACATCCGCCGCCACCGAGGTATAGGCATGGCCGACATGCGGCTTGTCATTGACGTAATAGATGGGCGTTGTGACGTAGCGCGTTTCTGTCATGTCTCTGGCCTTGATGCGGCTTAGTGCGCTGCCCGTTCACATCCGTTCACGGGGAACACACTCATTTTTAGTTTGGTCGCATTTTCCGAGCCGCCAAGTGGTTCCACTTGACTTGAAAATGCTCGCTTCACGCTGAAAGCCAGGAAAGCCCGGTCAGTACCGCCTGTTTGCGGTCCATATTCAGTCTTTCGGTCTCATCCACGAGGCGACCGAGCCTATCCCATAGCGCGGGCCAAGCGGCAAGCGGATGGGCGGCGATCCAGGCGGGGGCGGCCTCTCCACGCGCAGCCTGGCGTAGCGCGCCCGCAATCCGCCCGCGCAGCAGCGCCATGAAGGTGACAAAAGCGCCGCCACCACGATCCGCAAGGCAGCGATCCGCCACCGCATGAAACCGCGCAGGATCGGGGCGATTGAGGTTGGCGAGGCAGTCTTCCACCAAAGCCTGCAATTCCAGCCCATCGCCTTCGGCAAGCTGCATGGCGCGCCCCGGCGATCCTTCGGCCATTTCCGCGAGCTTGGCGCGATCCGGCGCTGGCAGATCAGGCAAAAGCCGCATGAGCAAGGCTTTCATATCCGCCTCCCCCAGCGGGAAAAGATCAAGCCTGCGGCAGCGGCTGCGAATGGTGGGCAAAAGCCGCGCAGGGGCTGAGGAGACCAGCAATAAAATCGCCCGCGCCGGCGGTTCTTCCAGCACTTTCAGAATGGCGTTTTGTGCCTGGAGGTTCATGGTCTCCACGCCATCCACCACCACCACGCGCCAACCGCCTTCGGCCGCAGTTTTGTTCATGAAGCCGGGGATGAGCCGCGCCGCATCCACATTAATGTCATTGCGCTTACGGTCGCCGCGCAGCGTATCGGCATCAATCGTTAGCAAATCTGCATGGCTTTCGGCGGCAACACGGCGAAAGACGGGATGCGATGGTTCCAGATAAAGTGGCGGCTTGCCCTTGGGCGCTTCGGGCATGCCGGCCAGCAACCAGCGGGCAAAGCGCCAAGCGAGCGTTTCCTTGCCGATGCCCGCAGGCCCCGCCATTAGCCAGGCATGATGCAGCCGCCCGGAAAGGGCTGATTCCACCAGCGCGTCAGCGGCGGCTTCATGGCCGAAAAGTTCCGGATTGGCGCGCGGTTCAGGCAGGCTCACAGCGGCGCGCCCAGCCTTTGGCGCAGGGTCTCAACAATGGCCGTATAAACGCTTTCCGCATCCCGCGCCGCATCCAACACCACACAACGCGCGGCATCGCGGCGCGCGATATCCTGAAAGCCCGCGCGAATGCGCGCATGGAAATCCGCGCCGAGTTTTTCATAGCGATCCGCGGCACTCCGCCCCGCCGCCCGCGCCAGCCCTGCTTCCACCGGTAGATCAAGGATCAGCGTCAAATCGGGCTTAAGCCCTTCCAAAGTCAGATCACAAAGCCGCGCCCAGGTCTCGTAGGCCAAGCCCTGACCCGCGCCTTGATAAGCCAAAGTCGAATCCGCAAAGCGATCGCAAATCACCCAGGCGCCCGCTTCCAGCATGGGGCGGATGGACCGCACCACATGTTCCCGCCGCGCGGCGAAATGCAGCATGGCTTCGGTAAGGCTGTCCCAGGAACCGGGGGCAAGCAGCAATTCCCGAATACGCTCTGCCCCCGGCGCACCGCCGGGTTCGCGCGTACGCAGCACCGGCAGGCCAGCCGCCGCAAGCTTTGCCGCGATGCGCCGCGCCTGGGTGGATTTCCCCGCCCCTTCGCCACCTTCAAGCGTAATGAAATAGCCGCGCGCCATCAGGGTTTCAGGCGCCAGAGACCCAGCGCCCGATCACCGCCGGAATGCGCGGCAGCAGCCCAAGCTTTTCCACATCCGCCCCGGCAACCAAAGGCACGGTCATCGTTGGTACCCCCTGCCCCGCCACTTGCAATTCACCAATGGTCTGGCCACGCATAACGGGCGCGGAAAGCGGCGCTTGATAGCGCACACGCACTTCAAGCCTATCGCGCCAGCGGCGCGGTAGGGTCAGCACAATATCGCGCCCGCCAACCATGGGGACGGTGCGGCGTTCACCCAGATAAACCGGCACGTCTTGCACCGTATCCTGGGCGCGGAAAATGGTCACAGCTTCAAATTCGCGAAAGGCCCATTCCATCAGGCGTTCGCTTTCCTCGGCCCGCGCACGCATGCTGGGCAGGCCATTGATCACCAGAATCACGCGGCGGCCATCACGCATAGCGCTGCCTGTCAGGCCGTAGCCAGCTTCTTCGGTATGGCCAGTCTTCAAGCCATCCGCGCCGGGCACGCGCGCCAGCAACGGGTTGCGATTGTCCTGGCTGATATTGCTGAAGCGGAAGCTGCGTTCATTGTAGTAGCGGTAATAATCAGGGAAATCCGTAATCAGCCGCCGCGCCAGAATGGCAAGATCCCGCGCGGTCATCCGGTGTTCAGGATCGGGCCAGCCGGTGCTGTTGCGGAAATTGCTATTCGCCATGCCCATGCGGCGACCATATTCATTCAGCAATTCCGCAAATTGCTGTTCACTGCCGGAAATGGCCTCAGCCAGTACAATGCAGGCGTCATTGCCCGATTGCACAATCACGCCGCGGATCAGATCCTCAACGCGTACCTGCTGGCCAATATCCACAAACATCTTGGAACCGCCCATACGCCAGGCGCGTTCGCTGACAGGCAGCATCTGGTCCAATTGCAAGCGGCCCTGCTTCAGCCGGTCAAACACCGCATACATGGTCATGAGCTTGGACATGCTTGAAGGCGGCATCCGCTCATCGGCGTTTTTCTCAAGCAACGCAGCGCCGGTTTCAAAATCCACAATCAGCGCCTGACGCGCCAGCACATCCACATTGCCAACGGGGGTTGCCACCGGCGCCCCTTCCGGGCGGGGTGCCGGGCGGCGCTGGGCCGGCGGCGGCGCTGGGCGCTGCTGGGCGAAAGCCTCGGTCGCGGCAAGGCCCAGGTTAATGGCGCCGAAAGCCCCCGCAATCAGATGACGACGCGATGCCATGCCCGCTCCTTCAATCGCCAAGCCCAAGCGGCGAATTCAATCAATGATGATCTTCGCCCCAGATACGCCAGCCGCCAGAGTCCGCTCAAGCGCCAAATCCGCCGCTGCCGCATCGGCAAAGGGGCCAAGCGTGACACGGAACAGCGCATTGCGCCCCCTGCCCTGCTGGCTGATACGCGCACCGGGCAGCCGCGCGGCCAGGGCTTGCGCGGCATCGGCACGGAAGAATTGCCCGACTTCCACCACCAATAACCCTGGCTGGGCCGGGCCCTGGGTGACAGTTTCGGGTAGCGCTTCAATCACCGGTCGGGCCTGCGCTTGGGCTTCAAGGCCTGGGCTGGCGCTGGGCAGGGGCTGGGTTGCACGGCGTGGCGCTTCCCGCGCGCCGGGCAAGGGCGCCAAATCCTCCCGCGCGACAGCGGCGCGCGGGGCGGCGGCGATGGCAATGGGCGCCGGTTCAGCACCAGGCAGACCGGCCATTGCGGCGCGGCTGCGTTCCGCATCTACGCTCAAGGTAATTTGTGTGGCCCGGCCCGGCGCCATGCCCAGCAGCGTGGCCGCGCGCTGCGAAACACCCAGGATGCGCCCGCGCTTTTCCGGGCCGCGATCATTCACCCGCAGCAGGATGGAGTTTCCATTTTCCAGATTTGTCACGCGGATGACCGCCGGTAACTGGACGCTGCGATGCGCCGCCGTCAGGCTTTGGGCGTTCAGCACCTCACCATTCGCGGTCTGGCCACCCAAAACCGAGGCGGGCAGCACTTCCGCCAGCCCCGTTTCCACCAGCGCGAAATCTTCCTTGGGGTAGGACCAAACGCCGCCTAGGCGATAGGGTTCCCCCACCACATAACGCGGCTGTGGCTGGACGCAGCCCGCCAGCGCCAGCAGCGCGGCGACCAGAAAAACACCCCGCGTCACGCGACGCGATCGGACAAAAGCCCGACAGAAAGCCCGTAATTCACCGGCGTATTATAGCGCCGGATCACGCGCAGATTGTGATGGCCCAAAAAGATCTGCCCACCAGTGCCGCGCGACGGCAGCACAATCTGCGTTTCGATATCCAATTGCGGCAAAGGCGACCCATCCGGCTTGCGAAAGCCCATGCGCGCGAAGTCCCGCAAGGGCCTTTTGCTTTCCGTATCCGCGCTACCGGCGTTAAACCCTGCAGGAGGACGCACTTCCCGCCCCCAGGCTTCCCCACGGCGCCAGCCATTGCGTTGGAAGTAATGCGCGATGGAAGCCAAAGCATCAGCCCGGCTATCCCAGATATCGCGCTTGCCATCGCCATCGAAATCCACCGCCAGTCGTTCAAAATTGCTCGGCATGAATTGCGGCTGGCCCATCGCCCCGGCCCAGGAGCCCTTCATGCGATCCGGGCTGGTATGGCGGTCGTTCAAAATGCGCAAAGCCGACATTAGTTCATTGCGGAAATAGGCCGCGCGGCGCCCTTCCCAGGCCAGGGTGGCGAGCGCTTCAACCACACCAAAACCGCCAGTATTCCCGCCGTAATTGGTCTCCACGCCCCAAATCGCGACAATCACGGAAGGTGCGACATGATAGCGCGCTTCAATCCGGCGCAGCAGATCGGCGTTTTCCGCCATCAAGCGCCGCCCATTCTGAATGCGCGTTGACGTCAGCATGATGCGGTCGCGGTAATCTTCCCATTGCATGCCGCCTTCCGCCTGACGCCGGTCCAATTCAATCACGCGTTGATTGGCGCGGATGCCCGAAAGCGATTGGTTCAGCGTGGCCTCCGAAATCCCGGCGCGGCGGGCATCGGCGCGCACCCCATCCAGGAAGCGGTCAAAGCTTTGGCCGGAAACCGGCTGGTAGGCCAGCGCGCCATTAGGCGCGGGGGTTTGATGGGCGGAATTCGCCTCTGGGCTGCAGGCCGCGACCAGGGCCGCGACTCCACCAAGTAAGAGCCTTCTTTCGATCATGGCCCCATGAGGTGCCATGCGGCGCGGGGCAAGGCAAACCCTTTCCAAGCCGGTATTGGCCGGGGCGGAACTGGTGCTAGAGTGGTCCTTTACCCGAGGAGAAACGCCATGGTCGCCATCACCCGCGAACTCGCTACCTTTGTTGCCGGGCTGCGTTATGAAAGCCTGCCCACCACTGTGCAGGAACGCACGCGCTTCCTGATCCTTGACCTGGTCGGCAATATGCTGCGCGGCCGGCATGAGGCGGAAAGCACGCCGCCCCTTCTGGCCGCCGCCCGCGCGCTTGGCCTGACGGGTGGTTCCGCCGCCGTATTCGGGGATTCGCAGCGCTACACGCCGGCGGGTGCCGCGCTGATCAATGGCGCCATGGCGCATTCGCTTGATTTTGACGACACGCACGCGGCGGGCACGCTGCATCCCGGCGCCCCGGTGATCCCGGCCGCCCTTGCCGCTGCCGAGATGACCGGCGCAGATGGCAAGACCGTGCTGGCGGCGATTGTGGCAGGCTATGAAACCACCTGCCGGCTTGCTTTGGCGCTGCCCGGTGGCGATCACTATGACCGCGGCTATCACCCAACCGCGACCTGCGGCGCCTTCGGCGCGGCAGCGGCGGCGGGGCGCGTCTTTGGCTTTACGCCCGCGCAGATGGAAGATGCTTTCGGCATTGCACTTTCCCAGGCCGCGGGCAGCCTGCAATTTCTGGCCAATGGCGCCTGGACCAAGCGCTTCCAGGTGGGTTGGAGCGCACTGAACGGGCTTTCCGCCGCGACCATCGCGCGAGAGGGCTTCCGTGGTGCGGGTGAAGCCATTGAAGGCAAGGCGGGCTTCCTGCGCGCCTATGCCCCGAACCCTAACCCTGAGCGTGTGTTGCAGGATTTGGGTACGGCGTGGGAGCTGATGCAGACCGCCGTGAAGCCTTATCCTTCCTGCCGCTATGGCCATGCGAGCGTGGATGCGGCGCTGGCGCTACGCGCCGAGCTTGGCCTCAAGCTCGAAGAAATTGAAAGCGTCATCATGGGCCTGCCCAATAAGGGCATGCTGCTGGTGGGCGCCCCGCGCGAATATAAGCAGAATCCGCAGAATATCGTGGATGGGCAGTTCAGCGGGCCGTTTGTGGTGGCTTGCGCGCTGGCGCGCGGGCATTTCGGTTGGGATTCCTATGCCTGGTTGCAGGATAAGGATATCCGCGCGCTCATGCCGAAGATCCTGCCGGAAGAAGATGCCGATGTGCAGGCCGAATTCCCGGCCTTCATGTCCGGCAAGCTGACCATCAAGGCGCGCGGGCAAAGCTTTGTCCGCCACATCAAGATCCCGAAAGGTGAGCCCGATAACTTCCTGACCGAAGCCGAGCTTCGCGCCAAATTCCACGGCTTGGCCGATGCGGTACTGGGCGCTGAGCGTGCCAAGCAATTGGCCGATGCCGTGATTGGGCTGGACCAGGCGGGCGATGTGAATGCGCTGATGCGCCTGGGTGCCCCCCTTGTCGCGCAGCGCATGGCGGGCGAATAAGCGGCACGCGTACTTCGGCCTTGCCCTGGCTTTATGGGGCAAGGCACTTGGATGGGTGGCCGAGCGGTTTAAGGCACCGGTCTTGAAAACCGGCGTAGGTGCAAGCTTACCGTGGGTTCGAATCCC
>CAIMVB010000132.1 GCA_903844785.1 uncultured Rhodospirillales bacterium
ATACCCAATTCCTGGCGATAGGCCACACCAAGTGCCGGGTCGCGCTGGAAGGCATCGCAATCCACGCCAAGCGGGATCATGGGCAGCATGGGAATGCCCGCCCGCGTCGCGCCCAGGGCGTTTTGCAGATAGGCCACATTTTCCTGCAATTGCCGCCGCACCATGCTCTGCACCGCGCGGGATGTGCAGATAATGGCATCCCAGGGCTGCACCGGCGCGGTCAGGGAATGGGCAAGCGCATCCATTACCCGATCGGTGGAGGTGGTATGCGTCACGCCACAAAGGCTGAAGGCGCGCTGATTACCGCTGCGTCTGCGCCAATAGGCGTAGCTTTCCAGGCCCGGGCCGGGCAGGAACAGGGATCCTGCTTTTGCGATAAGCTGGGGGGTTTCGAAATTGGCCGTTTGTACTTGAATATTTGGCGCGCGCGCCCGGATTTCTTCCTGAAACCCCGGCCCCTCCCGGTCATTGAGCATGAGACCCACCAGGGACTCTAGCCCACCATGGCGCAGCAACCCATTCAGGAAGCTATCCCCGGCAACGCGCCTTCCCAGCATGGCGCGTCCTTTGGAAACATAGCCATCGGGGGCGTAGAGAATGGCGGCGGAGCGAGTCATGTGGGTCCGATCAATGTTTGATCTACAATAATTACTCATTATGCAATAATTGCTTTATCGGACACCATCAACCGGGGCCGGATTGTGGGGGCGCCATGCTCGGGCTAAGCGCGAGGGATGCAGATTGCTCAGGCACGCGATTCCGAATTGGCCCCGCTGGGTCGGGGCCCTGAGGCTTCCTATCAGGCGCGGCTAGCCAGCGGGGACCTGGCCGAAGACCCTGCCCAGGCTGCGGCGGTCGCGCGTTTGCAAGCACTTTGGCTGGCGTTGCGCGGCTATGACCCGGCGCCCTTGGATGCCACCCCCAAGCCTGCCGGCCTGCTGGGCCGGCTTTTCGGGCGCGCCTCTGCTCCTGCGCGCCAAGACCCACCCCGGGGGCTTTATCTGGTGGGGGAGGTCGGGCGCGGCAAATCCATGCTCATGGACCTGTTTTTTGAAACGGCCGAGGTACCCCGCAAACAAAGGCTGCATTTCCATGCCTTTATGCAGCAGGCGCATCGGCGGATTCATGGCTGGAAGCAGGTGCATGGCGATAGCGCGGACCCCATCCCGCCCTTGGCCGATTCCATCGCCGCCGATGCCGCTTTGCTTTGTTTTGACGAGTTTCAGGTGCATGACATCGCCGATGCCATGATCCTGGGCCGGTTATTTGAGGCGCTTTTTGCCCGTGGGACGGTGATTGTCGCCACATCAAACACGGCCCCGGATGATCTGTTCAAGGGCCAGCCTGGGCGCGATGCCTTCCTGCCCTTCATCGCGCTGATCAATCGGCATGTTGAGGTCTGGCCCTTGGTGGCGATCCGGGATTATCGGCGGGAAAGGATCAGAAGCCTGCCCACTTGGCATGTCCCCGCCGATGGCAGGGCTGAGGCCGCGCTGGATGCTGCTTTTGCGGAACTGACCGGCCAGGAAAGGGGGGCGCACATGGAACTCCCCCTGCTGGGCCGGGTGATCGAAGTGCCGGAAGCCGCCCGTGGCGTGGCACGGTTCGACTTCAACCAGCTTTGTGGCAAGCCTTTGGGGCCAGCGGATTACCTGGCCATTGCCCAGGCCTTCCATAGCCTGGTGGTCGATGACATCCCCCGCCTGGGGCCGGAGAATTTCGACAAGGCCCGGCGCTTCATCACCTGCGTCGATACGCTTTACGAACATCGCTGCAAGCTGGTGGCGAGTGCCGCTTCCAGCCCCGACCAGCTTTATGAACGCGGCACTAATGCCGCCATGTTTGAACGCACGGCCTCTCGCCTGACCGAAATGCAAAGCCAAGAATACCTGGCCTTGCCGCATCTTGGGGGGCAGGGGCCAGAATGATGGGTTTCCGCCTTGCCGCGCGATGGCTTCAGGGGTAGGAAACGAGCGTTTTCAAGACAAGGTTAAGGAAGCGACATGGCCCGCAAGAAAATTGCTTTGGTCGGCGCCGGTAATATCGGCGGTACACTGGCCCATCTCATTGGTCTCAAGGAACTCGGCGACGTCGTGATGTTCGATGTCTTCCCGGGCGTCGCCGCAGGCAAGGCGTTGGACCTGATGCAATCGGGCCCGGTGGACGGCTTCGATTCCAATATGGTCGGCACCGGCGATTACGCTGCCATTGCGGGTTCCGATGTGGTCATCGTCACCGCTGGCTTCCCGCGCATGCCGGGTATGAGCCGCGATGATCTGGTGGCGAAGAATGCCGGCGTGATCGCGCAAGTGGCCGAAGGCATCAAGAACCATTGCCCGAATGCCTTTGTGATCGTCATCACCAACCCGCTTGATGCGATGGTGTGGGTGATGCGCGAAAAATCCGGCCTGCCGCACAATAAGGTTGTTGGCATGGCGGGCGTGCTGGATTCGTCGCGCTTCCGGCTGTTCCTGGCGCAGGAATTCAATGTCTCGGTGGAAGATGTCACGGCCTTCGTGCTGGGTGGGCATGGCGATACCATGGTGCCGCTGACGCGCTATTCCACGGTGGCCGGCATTCCCGTGCCTGATCTGATCAAGATGGGCTGGACCACGCAGGAAAAGATCGACGCCATCGTGGCGCGCACCGCCAATGGCGGTGGTGAGATTGTGAAGCTGTTGGAACGCGGCAGCGCCTTCTACGCCCCGGCGGCTTCCGCCATTGCCATGGCGGAAAGCTACCTGAAGGACAAGAAGCGCGTTCTGCCCTGCGCCGCTTGGCTGACCGGCCAATACGGCATCAAGGATCTTTATGTCGGCGTGCCGGTAGTGATCGGTGCGGGCGGCATTGAACGCATTGTCGAAATTGAACTGAACCCGGCTGAAAAGGCTGCCTTCGATAAAAGCTGCGCCGCGGTGCAGGAATTGATCGAAGCGTCGCGTAAGTTGGTTGGCTAAATCATAGGGGCCAGGCGATATTGCCTGGCCCTTTTCGCATCCGGACCGGAGGCAAGCTGCATGAATATTCATGAATATCAGGCGAAGGAATTGCTGCGCCGCTATGGCGTGGCCGTTCTTGAAGGCCATGTCGCCTGGAATGCTGAGGAAGCCGCTGCCGCGGCCGCCAAGCTTCCTGGCCCGGTCTATGTGGTGAAATCACAGATCCATGCGGGTGGGCGCGGCGCTGGCCGCTTCATGGAAGACCCGAATGGCAAGGGCGGCGTGCGCGTCGTGAAATCCGCCGCCGATGTGAAGGCCGCCGCTGATGCCATGATCGGCAAGACTCTGGTGACCAAGCAGACTGGCCCTGCTGGCAAGCTGGTGTCGCGCGTTTATGTCGAAGATGGCTGCGATATCGCGCGCGAACTATACCTCGGCCTGTTGGTAGATCGTGCGACCTCGCGCCTGACCATCATGGCGTCCACCGAAGGTGGGATGGAAATTGAAGAAGTCGCGGAAAACCATCCCGAAAAAATCCTGAAGGTCGCGATTGACCCGGCTTCGGGCGTCTCGGGCTTTCATGCGCGCAAGCTTGCCTTTGGCCTTGGGCTGACTGGCAAGCAGGTTTCATCCTTCACCAAGTTCGTGCTGGCGCTCTATGGCGCCTTTGTTGAACTTGATTGCGCGATTGTGGAAATCAACCCGCTGGTCGTGACCGGCGCGGGTGAGATTGTCGCCCTCGACGCCAAAGTATCCTTCGATGACAGCGCCCTGTTCCGCCATAAGGATCTGGAAGCGCTGCGCGATGATACGGAAATGGACCCGAAAGAACTCGACGCGGTCAAGAATGACCTGAACTACGTCGCGCTGGATGGTGAAATTGGCTGTATGGTGAATGGCGCTGGCCTTGCCATGGCGACGATGGATATCATCAAGCTTTATGGTTCAAGCCCGGCGAACTTCCTGGATGTGGGCGGCACGGCCACCGCGGCGCGCGTGACGGAAGCCTTCCGCATCATCACCTCAGACGCCAATGTGAAGGCCATTCTGGTCAATATCTTCGGCGGCATCGCGAAATGCGACATGATCGCGACGGGGATTGTGGAAGCGACCAAGACGCTTTCCTTGAAAGTGCCTTTGGTGGTGCGGCTTGAAGGTACCAATGTTGATTTGGGCAAGAAAATCCTGGCCGATAGCGGGCTTGCCATTATTGCCGCCGATAATCTTGCCGATGCGGCGAAGAAAGTCGTCGCTGCTGTGAAGGGGGCCTGAACCATGGCTGTTCTTGTTAACGCCAATACCCGCGTAATGACCCAGGGCTTTACCGGGGCGCAGGGCACCTTCCATGCCGAACAAGGCATTGCCTATGGCTCCACCTATGTCGGTGGCGTGACGCCCGGCAAGGGCGGCACCACCCATATCGGCCTGCCGGTTTTCGATACGGTGGCTGAATGCGTGGCAGCGACGGGCGCCAATGCTTCCGTGATTTACGTGCCGCCGCCCTTCGCCGCGGATGCGATTCTGGAAGCGATTGATGCGGAAGTGCCGCTGATTATCTGCATCACGGAAGGCATTCCGGTGCTGGATATGGTCAAGGTGAAGCGCG